>JANXUW010000334.1 GCA_025351985.1 Pseudolysobacter sp. | reverse complement strand
GAGCGTCGCCGAGATCGCGGCTTCGAGCGCTTGCGCTTCGGTTTCAAGATTCAGCGAATAACGCAGCAGCAATGCCGCGCTCGCGATCGTGCCGAGCGGATTGGCTTTGTGTTGGCCGACGATGTCCGGTGCCGAGCCGTGGATCGGTTCGTACAGCCCGACTTTGCTCGCGCCAAGCGAGGCCGACGGCGGCAATCCGAGCGAGCCGCACAGCACCGCGGCCTCGTCGGTAAGAATGTCGCCGAACAGGTTTTCGGTAACGATCACGTCGTAGTCGGCGGGGCGCGTGAGCAACAGCATCGCCATCGAATCGACGAGCTGGTGTTCGAGTTTCACCTCGGGGAATTCGGGCGCGATACGCACCGCCGTTTCGCGCCACAGCCGCGAGGTTTCCATGACGTTGGCCTTGTCCACCGAGGTCAGTTTGCGACGGCGCGATTGCGCGAATTCGAAGGCGCGGCGCAACACGCGCTCGATCTCGATCACGCTGTAGCGGCACAGGTCGCTGGCCGCTTCTGGCGTGCGCGTTTTCTCGCCGAAATACACACCGCCGGTGAGCTCGCGCACGAACAAAATATCGACGCCGGCGAGACGTTCGGGTTTCAACGGCGACAGTGCGGCGGCGCGCGCGTGCACCTTGATCGGGCGCAGGTTGGCGAACACGCCGAGCGTTGCGCGCAGCGCGAGCAGGCCTTGTTCCGGCCGAACTTTCGCTTTCGGATCGGACCACTTCGGCCCGCCGACCGCGCCGAGCAAAACCGCATCGGCGGCAAGGCATGCAGTGCGTGTGGATTCAGGCAGGGCCGCGCCTTCCGCATCGATCGCGCAGCCACCGAGCAGATGTTCGGAGAATTGAAAATCGTGGTCGTGTTTTTTTGCGATGGCATGCAAACATTCGACCGCAGCGGCCGTGACTTCCGGGCCGATGCCGTCGCCGGGCAGAATGACGATATTGGCCTTCATGCGGCACGCGCCTCGAAACGCGCGATGTCGTCTTCGCAGCGCAATAGAAAACCGAGCTGGTCGACACCTTCGATCAAACAATGCCGTGCGAACGCATCCATCGCAAACGTGAAACGCCCGCCGTCGGGCAATTCGATATGACCGGCGACGAGATCGATTGCCAGTTCGATGCCCGGATGATCGAGCAGGTAACGATGTTCGGATTCGCTCAGCACGATCGCGAGCAGGCCGTTCTTCAACGCGTTGCCGCGAAAAATATCGGCGATTTCCGAACTCAGCACCGCGCGGATGCCGCAATCGAGCAACGCCCACGGCGCGTGTTCGCGCGACGAGCCGCAACCGAAGTTGCGCCCGGCAACAAGAATCTCGGCGCCGCGTGCGCGTGGCTGATTGAGCACGAAGGCCGGATCGGGCGAACCGTCGGCGCGATAACGCCAATCCTGGAATGCGAATTTGCCGAGCCCGCTGCGTTCGGTCGTGGTGAGAAAACGCGCGGGAATAATGCGATCGGTATCGATATTCTCGAACGGCAAAACGATCGTGCGCGAGCGCAACTGTCGTAGCGGTTTCATGCGGCGGCTCCTGCGCTGAGATAGTCACGTGGATCGGCGATGTGTCCGGCGATCGCGCTCGCCGCGGCAGTTTGCGGACTGGCCAGCACGGTGCGTGCGCCGGGCCCCTGGCGACCTTCGAAATTGCGATTCGATGTGCTCACCGCGAGTTGTCCGGGTGCGACCAGATCGCCGTTCATCGCGATGCACATCGAGCAGCCCGGCTCGCGCCACTCGGCGCCGGCGGCGCGGAAAATCTCATCAAGGCCTTCGCTCTCGGCCGCGCGTTGCACCGCGACCGAACCGGGAACCACGAGCATGCGCACCGTGCTCGCGACCTTGCGTCCGGCCAATACGTTGGCGGCGGCGCGCAAGTCGGACAGGCGCCCGTTGGTGCAGCTGCCGACGAACACGATATCCACCGGCACACCGAGCATCGACTTGCCCGATTCGATCTGCATGTAGCGCAACGCGCGTTCGTCCTGTGCGCTGTTTGCCGCCGGCACGTTCTGATCGATGCCGACCACCATGCCCGGATGTGTGCCGTAGCTCACGGTCGGGCGCACGTCGCCGGCATCGATATGCACGATACGATCGAAACGCGCATCGGCATCGCTGTGCAGGGTTTTCCAACGTGCGACGGCGGCATCCCATTGCTCGCCTTTCGGGGCGAGGCTGCGACCGTGCAGATAAGCGAACGTGACTTCGTCCGGTGCGATCAAACCGGCCTTGGCGCCGGCTTCGATCGACATGTTGCAGACCGTCATGCGTTCTTCCATCGACAGCGCGCGGATCGCGTCGCCGCGATATTCGATGACGTGCCCGGTGCCGCCGTTGATGCCGATGATGCCGATCACATGCAGGATCAGATCCTTGGCGCCGATGCCCGGCGCGAACGTGCCGCGCACTTCGACGGCCAGCGATTTCGGCTTGCGTTGCAGCAGGCATTGACTCGCCATGACGTGCGCGACTTCGCTGGTGCCGATGCCGAACGCGAGTGCGCCGAACGCGCCGTGCGTGCTGGTGTGGCTGTCGCCGCAGACGATGGTCATGCCGGGTTGGGTCGCGCCGAGTTCGGGGCCGATGACATGCACGATGCCGCGTTCGTTGCTGTCCCAACCGCGCAGTTCGACGCCGAATTTGCGACAGTTCGCTTCGAGTGTGTGCACCTGCGCTTCGGCCTGTGCGGTGACGTAGTGGCGCTGCCTGTTCGCATCGGCGCGTGTGGTCGGCGTGGAATGATCGAGCGTCGCGAGCATCCTGTCGGGGCGACGCAGTTTCAATCCGCGTTCGCGCAATTCGGTGAACGCCTGTGGTGACGTCACCTCGTGGATCAGGTGCAGGTCGATGTACAAGACGGCCGGTGTGGCGTCGGTTTCGGCGCGCACGAGGTGTGCGTCCCAGACCTTGTCGAGCAGGGTGCGTGGTGTGGACATCAGGCCACCTCGCGCAGCGGTTCGGCGGCCGTTGTTTCTGCCTCAGCGCTGACCGGCGTTAGCCAGTGGTAGCGATCTTCGGTGCGGCCGTCGAACAAGCCGAAGAATGCTTCCTGCAAACGCTGCGTGAGCGGCCCGCGTCCACCTTTGCCGACCTGCTTGCGATCGACCGAGCGCACCGGTGTGATTTCCGCTGCGGTGCCGGTCAGAAAAACCTCGTCGGCGAAATACAGCGATTCGCGCGGCATGTCGCGCTCGATCGTTTCGATGCCGAGATCGGCGGCAAGCGTCATCACGCTGTCACGCGTGATGCCGGCCAACACACCGGCGCTGCACGGCGGCGTGTAGAGTTTGCCTTTCATCACGAGGAACAGATTTTCGCCGGCGCCTTCGCTGAGCAGGCCGTTCGCGCCGAGCGCGATGCCTTCGTGGAAACCGAGGCGATGCGCCTCGCGTGTCACGAGTTGGCTCGACAGATAGTTGCCACCGGCTTTCGCCATCGACGGCAAGGTGTTCGGCGCGCAACGTTGCCACGATGAAACACACACATCGACGCCATGCTCGAGCGCATCCTTGCCGAGCAGACTGCCCCACGAAAACGCCAGCACCGAAACCTCGGTCGGTACTTCGGCATACACGCCGAGCGCGCCGTAGCCGCGAAACGCGATCGGTCGCAGATACGCCGAACGCAGGCCGTTGGCGGCCACCGCCTGTTTGCACGCGTCGCGCATTTCCGACTCGCTGTACGGCATGTCGATCTCGTAGACGCGCGCGGAGTGGAACAGGCGCTCGGTGTGATCGTGCAGGCGGAAAATCTGCGCGCCGTGCGGCGTTTCGTAAGCGCGCACGCCTTCGAAAACCGACGAGCCGTAATGCAGCGCATGCACGCTGACATGCACGGTCGCTTCGGCCCAGGGTTTGATGCGGCCGTTGTGCCAGAGGAAATTCGGTGGCGGATTGAACATGACGATGGTCTCGTGTGGTCGTGTGTTGATGAACTCAGGCGTTGATCGCGCGCAGCGGAAGTGCGTCGGCGGCTTGATTGCGATGGATGCGATTCAGCACTTCGAGG
>JANXUW010000314.1 GCA_025351985.1 Pseudolysobacter sp. | reverse complement strand
TGAAGTTGCCCGCGTTGACATGCGTGCGACCAGCGCGTTGCAGGATCGAGGCGACCAACGCCTTGACCGTGGTTTTGCCATTCGAGCCGGTGATGCCGACCACGCGCGCGTTGCGTTCGGCGCGCACAAATTTCGCGAGTTCTCCAAGCGCGAGTTCCGTATCGGCAACGATGACCTGCGCGATCGGCAGGTCGATTTCACGACTCAGCAACGCCGCGATCGCGCCTTGTTTTTGCGCGTCGGCGACAAAATCATGCGCGTCGAATTGCTCACCCTTGAGCGCGATGAACATCGCGCCGGCTTGCGGCTGGCGCGAGTCGGTCGCGACGTTTTGCACGATGGCATCGGCGCCGTGCAAACGACCGCCGGTGATGCGCGCGATGTCGGAGAGACGCAGGTTCACCATGCGTGCGACTCCATCACGGAGCGCGCGACGCGCAGATCGTCGAACGGCAGTTTCCGGCCGCCGATTTCCTGGTAATCCTCGTGGCCTTTGCCGGCAATCAGCACGACATCGCCGCTACGCGCCTGCCTGATCGCAAGCGCGATAGCCGCAGTGCGATTGCGTTCGACCGTCACGATATTCGGAGCAGAAAATCCGGCGAGAATCTGCGCGACGATCACATCGCCATCTTCGCCGCGCGGATTGTCGTCGGTGACGATGGCGACATCGGCCAGCCGTTCGGCGATCGCGCCCATTTGCGGACGCTTGCCTTGATCGCGTTCGCCACCGCAACCGAATACGCAGATCAAACGACCGGCGCTGTGCGCACGCAGATTGCTCAGGGTTTGTTCGAGCGCATCCGGCGTGTGCGCGTAGTCGACCACGATCAGCGGCTCGGCGTTTTCGCCACCGAGGCGGTTCATGCGTCCGGCCACCGGCTGCAACTGTGCGATTGCGCTTTGAATCTGCGCAAAATTGAAATCCAGCGCGCCCAAGCAACCAATCACGGCGAGCAGATTGGCGATGTTGAAAAGGCCGAGCAACGACGATTCAACAGCACCATCGCCCCACGGCGACTGCAGATGAAAAGACAAACCGTGCGCCGAAGTTTCGATCGCACTCGCACGAATATCCGCGTGCGCCGCATCGATGCCGTAACTCAACGCCGACACGCTCGACGGCAATTGCCGCAGCAGTTCGCGACCGAACGCATCGTCGGCATTGATCACCGCGCAGCTCAGTCCGGGCCACGCGAACAGGCGCGCCTTGGCAGCGCCGTAACTTTGCATGTCACCGTGATAATCGAGGTGGTCGCGCGTGAGATTGGTGAACACTGCGATGTCGAATGCGATCGCATCGACACGGCCTTGATCGAGCGCGTGCGACGACACTTCCATCGCGACATGACTCGCGCCTTCATCGCGAAATTCGGCGAACAACGCATGCACGCTAAGCACGTCGGGCGTGGTGCGCTCGCCGGCACGCAACGCGCCATGCAAACCCGCGCCAAGCGTGCCGATGCTGGCGGTCGTCAAAACGGCGCTGCTCAAGGCCTGCGCGAGCAATTGCACGGTCGAGGTCTTGCCGTTGGTGCCGGTGACGCCGATCACTTGCATCGCAGCGGACGGCGCACCGTAGAAACGCGAGGCGATGCCACCGAGTTGATCGCGCAGTTGTTCGATCCACAGCACGGGCTGATTTTCCGACGATACGATCGGTGCGGATGCGACGGGCGCGGGTGCTTCGGCCAGAATGACCTGCGCACCTCGCGCCAACGCCGTCGGGGCAAACGTGATGCCGTGGCGGTGCGCGCCTTGCAAGGCGACAAATACATCGCCCGGCATGACCATCCGCGAATCGAGCTGCAAACCGCGCACGACGATATCGCCGAGCGCAGCGGGTACCGCCGCCGCATCGAGCAGATCGCGCAGTTTCATGGCGGTCGAAGACGCGCTCATTCCGGCACGACCTCCGCCGAATTTTCTTCTTCCGCGGCAGTCAGCGGTAACGGCACCGAAGCGTCGATTGCCTGCCCTGCTTGCGGGCCGCTGGTGTACCAATTCTTGATGTTGTCCGGCGGAATATCGAGCAGGCGCAACGCATCGGCCATGACCTTGCCGAACACCGGCGCCGAGACCAATCCACCGTAATACGAATTGCCGTTCACCGCCGGATCATTGATCACGACCACGCCGACCAGGCGCGGCGCACTGGCCGGCACGATGCCTGCGAACAGCGATACATAACGACTTTCGTAACTGCCACCGACCGCGCGACGCGACGTGCCGGTCTTGCCGGCGACGAGGAAATTCTTCACCGCCGCCTGCGGTGCGGTACCTTCCGGCGTGATCACGGTTTCGAGCATGCCGATGATGGTCTGTGCGATCTGTGGATCGAGAATCGCCGCATCCGGATTGACCGCATCTTTGACGAACGTCGGCGGATGCGAGCGACCGCCACGCGCAAGTGCGGCGTAACCGTTGGCGAGTTGCAGCGGCGTCACGCTGAGGCCGTAGCCGTAGGAAATCGTGGCCTTTTCCACCGGCCCCCACTTGTTCGCGGGCGCGAGCACGCCGGGCGATTCGCCGGGATAACCCGAGCCGGTGGTCTGGCCAAAACCGAAGCGGTTGAACATGTTGTAGAGCACTTCGCGATCCATGCTGATGCCGATCTTGGCCGCGCCGATATTGCTCGACTTGGTCAGGATGCCGGTGAGATTCAGCATGCCGTGATTGTGCGTATCGCGGATCGTGTAACCGTAATACTGGAACGTGCCGGGCGAGGTATCGACCATCGAGGTCGGTTTCCATTTGCCGCTTTCGAGCGCCGCGGCAATCGTGAACGGTTTCATCGTCGAGCCGGGTTCGACCACGTCGGTCATCGCGCGATTGCGGCGTGCCGAGAAATCGATGTTGATGCGCGAATTCGGATTGAACGACGGCTGGTTCACCATCGCCAGGATCTCGCCGGTGGCGACATCGAGGATCACCATCGAACCCGACTTCGCCTTGTTCTTGTCGATCGCGAGCTTGAGTTCGCGGTACGCCAGATATTGCAGGCGGCGATCGATCGACAGCGCCAGGTCGCGGCCGGGTTTCGGCTCGCGCACGAGTTCGACACTTTCGACGACATGGCCGAGGCGATCCTGCATCACGCGCTTCACGCCGGGCTTGCCGGACAACCAGTCGTCGAACGCAAGCTCCAAGCCTTCCTGACCGCGATCGTCGTTGTTGGTGAAGCCGATGACGTGCGCCATCACTTCGCCGCTCGGGTAATAACGCTGGTATTCGCGCTGCGATGAAATGCCCGGAATGCGCAGGTTGAGAATGGCGGCGGCATCGTCGGGATTGAGGTGGCGCTTGAGCGGGATGAACTGCTTGTCGGACTTGCTGACGAGTTGCCGCTGCAACTCCTCGGCGTCGACATCAAGCGCCTTGGCCAGTTCGTTGAATCGATCGGCATGATCGAGCAAATCCTGCGGCACGGCCCAGATCGCATCAAGCGGCGTCGACACCGCGAGCGGCTCGCCGTTGCG
>JANXUW010000296.1 GCA_025351985.1 Pseudolysobacter sp. | reverse complement strand
CTCGAGTTCAGCGTGACCGCATCGGCGCAAGGCAAGTCGGCCAAGCTCGGCCTCGGGCTTTCACTGCGCCCGGCGGCGCCGTATCGCACCGAAATCCAGGTCGGCCAGCTCGATCGTGGTCGCGCCGATGTCGATCATCTGCGCACGATGTTCGACGATTACGCCAAGCGCGATATTTCGGCGTCCTATGTGCCGCTCGTGCTCGCGCGCGGACTCGCGGCCTACCTCGACAGTTTTCCGTATCTGTGCACCGAACAACTCGTCAGCCGCGCGATGCCGGCACTGGTGTTCGACAAGCATCCGGAATTCGGTACCGTGGTGAAAACCGACGACAAGAGCAAAGGTGCCGATCCGTTCCGCGCGTTGCTCGCGGTGCTGCGTTCGCGACAGAACAGCGAGGGTGGTTTCGGCTTGTGGACGGCCACACCGGTATCGCATCGTTACGCGTCGATCTATGCGATGCATTATCTGATCGAGGCCAAGGAACGCGGCCAGCTCGTGCCGGCCGACATGCTGACCGCCGGCAACACCTATCTGAGCCAGGTCGCGGCCGATGAAAGCGCGAACAATCTGTGGGATCTGCGCGATCGCACACACGCGATTTATCTGCTCACGCGGCAGGGCAATGTCACGACCAATTATCTCGCCGCCGTGCAGCAGCATCTGGAGCGTTCGTATGGCAAGGGCTGGCACGACGATCTTGCCGCGGCCTACGTTGCGGCGTCGTTCCAGTTGCTCAAGCAGGACAAGGAAGCCGCGGCGCTGATCGGCGGTCCGCAACAGCAATTCGAGCATCGTACGGTCGATGCGAAATATCAATTCGCCTATTACTATGATCCGCTGATCGCCGATGCCTCGACCTTGTATCTGCTCGCGAAGCATTTCCCCGAGCGCGCGAAAAAATTGCCGGCAGCGGCGATCCAGAACATCGTGAGACCGTTGCAAAAGGGCTATTACAACACCTTGTCATCGGCGATGACGATCGCGGCGCTCGATGCGTACGCCACGCTGGCGATCGCGGGCGACGGCAAACTCGCGCTGCTCGAAGTGCACCAGGACGGCACCAGCCCGAACATCGGCGTAGCGAAGGGCATCGTGCTGTCCGCCACGTTCACGGCGGCGGCGAACGCGTTGCGTATCGTCAACGACGCCGACCTCACGGCGTGGTACAGCGTCGCGCAATCGGGTTTCGACCAGGCGCCGCCAAACAAGGAAATCAAGGACGGTTTCGAGATCGTGCGCGAGTACACCACGACCGACGGCAAGACGCTGGACAAGGTCGCGCTCGGTCAGGAAATCGATGTGCATCTGAAAATCCGCCGCACCCTCGGCGAGGACGTCAGCAATCTGGCGATTGTCGATTTGCTGCCCGGTGGTTTCGAACCCGTGCTGAGCTTGCCGCCGACAGCGGACGAAGCGGCTGCCGCCGACACCGCGCACAGCGACAGCGAGGATGCGAGCAAACAGCCGGCATGGCGTGCGCCGGTCGGGCTGGCGAGTTCGACCTTGAATCCCGATTACGTCGACGTGCGCGATGATCGCGTCGTGGTTTACGCGAGCGCGAGCAGCGACGTGCGCGAGTTCGTCTATCGCATCAAGGCGACCAACGCCGGCGCCTATATCGTGCCGCCGGCCTATGGCGAATCGATGTACGACCGTACCGTGCAGGCGCGTTCGCTCGGCAGCAAGCTCAACGTGGAGCGCAAATAGTCGATCAATCGTGGAGCGCGTGCGATGGTTCGTTACGCGATGCGGATAATGTCGATACTGACGCGTATTCCCCGCGCGATAGTGCGCGGTATGCGGCGCCATCAAAACAAATTGATGGCGCTGCTGTTGCTGGCGATCGTGTTGGTTGGTGTGCGGGTTTGGCCACATATACCGCTATCGCAGCACGCGTCCTCATCGACCGTCGTCTACGATACACACGGCAAGTTGTTGCGTTTGACGTTGACCAGCGACGACAAATACCGCATCTGGGTGCCGCTTGCGCAGATGCCGCC
>JANXUW010000284.1 GCA_025351985.1 Pseudolysobacter sp. | reverse complement strand
CCTCAAACTCTGATAATGAGATGTGCCGCGAGCCCACAGGGGGAGGGCTTGCGGCAATCCGTTCAACAACGCGGGACGATTTTCGGGGCGTGTCTAGTGATGGAATAACGTGAGGATTTGGAGGCCACTGAATGCCTGCGTCGGCGGCAACATGATGTAGCACCAGCCCGCCGCAGGATTGGCGATGGTCACACTTTCGTTATTGCCGGCTTGGATCGATTTGCCGTCGTAATCCGTCGTGCTCGGCCAGTTGCCGACTTTGGCGTACAGGTCGGCGTTGCCGCTGCCGCCGGAAGTTTGAATCTCCAGACTCGACAATCCTGCCGGCAGCAACACCGTGAAATACGCCGGGTTGTTATTGCTCGCGCTGATGTTGCTGCGCGTGCAGTTGTCGCCAAGATGCTGGGTATTGGCATCGGTGCATTCTTTCGGCGGCGGTAGCGCGTCACCGTCAAAGTTGCCACGGAAAATTCCGGTCTCGCTGTTGCCGGTGCCGCCGCAAGTGGTGGTATTGCCGTTGTGGCTGCTGAGGCAGGTCAGCCACGTGTTCCACTCGCTATCGTGACTGGTCTGGATACCGGCCAGAAATGTACGGTATGCGGCATAGTTGCCCGGTCGGAAATAACCCAGCATTGTGGTGATCTGGTCGCGGTGGTTTTCGAACATGAAACGCGTCGCCAGATAACCCCAGTGATACACCAATACCTGGCCGCTGTCGTAGGTGTTGTCGAACACCTGGCTCAGGGTGAAACCGTGCGTAGCGGCGTCGCTGATCGCGTTCGGATTGAGCACTTCGCGATAACTGTAGGACAGATATTCCGCAAGTCCTTCGATGTACCAGACCGATGAACCGGGCAGGTCCAGCGGGTAATCGCCGAAGTTGCCGTACATGTCGAAACGACCATCGTTGTAGTGAATGTATTCGTGGGTCAGATTCCAGATCTCGAACGGCGTGAGCCATTCGGCGACGTAACAGAGGAAGCGCGGCTGGTTGCCGACGACCGACGGATCGCCTTCGAGATAGATGCCGCCGTTGTTCGTGTTATTGCCGAAAATCACGCCGGAATACGTTTGATAATCCGTGCTCGAACTGAACACCACCATTTCCAGCATGTTGTTGTTGTCGTTTGCGACCGGCTGGTGATTGGTGGCGAGTTTCTGATGGAAATAGCCTTCTTCATTGCCGACGATGCTGCAGGTCTGCGCCACCTGATCCGGCGTCAGCGTATGCGCGCGCAGCTTCAATGTGGGGCTGCATTGATAACTCACGGTCAATATCGTCTGCTCCACCGCCTGCGGAAAATTACACAGGTTGAAATAGCTGCAATGCGCTGCGTCGAACGCGTAGGCATTGCCGGCGGTGGTCATGTAGATCGACGCGCCGTTGCCGCCGAGCGAATACGCATCGAGCACCGCTTTCACTTTCGGATGCAGCGTGGTGTGCAGCGGATCGGGATACTGCAGGAATCGCGCGAGTTCGAGCCCGGCGTTCGCCAGCAGATATTCGTAGGCCGTGCCGACTTGGGCGTTGTTGTTGCTGATGAATGCGGCGAGCACCGTGGTGATCGAAGAATCGCTCTGCACCAGCGCCTGGAAGTCCGCATTCTGATGGCCGCGAAACAGTACGTTGAACACGTTGTTGACCGCGCTGCGCATGTAATACGACGCGTTGTAGCTCGGGCCGTAACGATTGAGGATGCCGGCGATGGTATTCAGCTGATGCGCATTCTCCGCGGCGCTGTCGATCAAGGTGACGAACTCGCTGAGGATCTGACCGTGATTGTCGTTCACATCCTGAAAATGGGCGTTGACGGTGAACGCATCCAGCGCCGGACGGATCGCAGTGGCGAGCGCCGAGCCGTAGTTGCCAACATCGACCGTATCGTAATATTGCACGTAATAGCCGGTGCGCAAAAACGTGATCAATTCCAGCATCTTGTTGTTGTCGTTGCCGGGATACGCCGGCGCATCGGCCAAAATCGCATTGGCCACGCTGACCATTTTTGTTTCGATGAAGGTCTGGCCCGCGGCGCTGCCGGTGATGCTGTAAAGCTGGTTGAGGCACGTGACATCGACCGCTTTTATCGCGCTTACCAAGGCGCTGCCGCTGCTGTTGGCGAATACAGTGATGTCGCAGGTCGCTGCGGTTTTCTGCATGCGATATTGCGTGGTCTGCGGGCGTAGTTGCTGCAGTCTGGTCGCGATATCGTGTGGCTGGTCGTAATCGCTGCGCGCGATTTCGCGCAGCGTTTCAGGATCGGTTTGCGGCGCGCGTTCGTTGGCGTTGATGCGATGCTGTTGCACATGGGCCAGTGCATATTGCTGCGTGTCACTGCCTTTCGGCGGTAGCGCGGCATTGGCGTGAAACGAGAACAAGGATGCGAGTGCAGCCAGATTTTTGGCGCACCGGAACAGTTGCGTGGACATGGTTTCTCCCGTGGATATTGGTATCGGTTTACCCCCGCGCACCGACTTCTTTTTTTGCTCCATCCCTCGATAGAGTGTGCGGCCGGTTTGACTGCACGTTGCCAATGTAAGCGTCGCGGGTGACTGCGGTCTTGTTGGTTTTGCATACCATCACGACGGTTTTCGACAATTCGTTCGGTGCGATATTGAAAGCGCTGCGGCGTCCGAGTAGATAAGCTGATAGGTGCCGAAATCGAATCGGCGAACTCGGGTAATGTTGCTGCGGCGTGTGTCGCCGACGCAGCTTTTTTTGTGGTGTGGAGGAACGATGGCAGACCGTGAATTGATCCAGTGGCGCGAATCGTTCATGGCGAACATCGCGTCCACCGCATACATCGAAGCGATGTTCGATCACGTGCCCGACATCGTGTTCTGCATCAAGGATCGCGCCGGTCGTTATGTGCTCATGAGCAAGGCGTGCGTCGAGCGCTGCGGCCTGAACAACAAGCAGGATGCGATCGGCAAGACCGCGTTCGCGCTATTTCCCGCGCCGATGGCGGAACGTTATGCACGCCAAGATGAGCTGTTGTTCAAGAACGGCAAGCCGATCGTCGACAGTCTTGATCTCACCGTCTATCGCGATCACAGCACCGGCTGGTGCCTGTCGATGAAACAACCGCTGTACGACAAATCCGGTGGCATCATCGGCCTTGCATGTCTTTCCAGGGATCTTGTCGAACCGAGCCGCGCACGCCTGATCGACAGCGATTTTTCCGAGGCGGTGGACATGATGCGCGAGCGATATACGGAAAGTCTGCGCGTCGAGGATCTGGCAAGGCACGCAAAATTATCGGTGCCGCAATTCGAGCGTCGCATGAAAAAAATCTTCCAGTTGTCGGCTGCGCAATATCTGATGAAGGCCCGCGTCGATGCCGCCGCG
>JANXUW010000367.1 GCA_025351985.1 Pseudolysobacter sp. | reverse complement strand
CCTCGCGCAACTCGAAGTGCCAGATTCGTTCGTCGGCGGAATGGCTCCAGCTTTTCGCCACGCCGGGGATCAGTGTGCCATCCGCTGCTTCGGTCACGAGGCCTTCGTACAGATCGCGCAGGATGTTGCCGCAAGCCACTTCCTGGCAGCGATGCGCATCCAGCGTCGCCGGTTCGGGTCCGTTGCCGCGCACCAGCGTGTGCCCGCCCGCGTCCGCAGCACTCGCGTTCGACAGAGCGATGGCGAACAGCCACGTCAATGCCGACGCGGCATGCAGCCATCGTCGCGGGCGAGTTGTTATAGTGATCGAGTACACGCGTGGAGTGTTCGGCCAAACGCGCTGGTGTGCAAGCCACCGCGAAACTTGCGCGCGGCTCCTTTGGTTTTGTCAGCGCGGCCCCATGTGTGAGGCTGGATGGTTGCTCGGCAAAGGCGAGTGTCAACGTTTTTGTTTTTGCTCGTCATTCCAGCGGAGACTGGAATCCAGTTCTTCCAGCAGGTTTCGACGAGAACTGGATCCCAGCCTTCGCTGGGATGACGGCTTGTTCGAAGGGGCATCGAAGACCGAAGCCTGAGCAGCCACGTTCCAATTCCGAGATTCTCAAACGAGGTTCATGTGTCCGGTCCCAGTGCAGAGAAAAGTATTCCGATTCACAACCGCGCCGAACTCGTCGAGTATCTCGGCGGCGGCACGCGCGCGCCGGCCGACTGGCGCATCGGCACCGAGCACGAAAAATTCGGTTTCCGCCTCGACGATCTGCGCCCGCCGACGTATGAAGGCGAAAGCGGCATCCGCGCGATGCTGCAAGGTCTCACGCGCTTCGGTTGGCAGCCGTCCTTCGAAGGCGAAAACATCATTGCGCTCACGCGTGGCGATGGCTCGATCACGCTCGAACCCGCCGGCCAGCTCGAACTTTCCGGCGGCCAGGTCGAAACCATCCACGACACCTGCAGCGAGGTCGGCACGCATTTGCGCGAAGTGAAAACCGTCGCCGAAGAACTCGGCCTCGGTTTTCTCGGTATGGGTTTCCAGCCGAAATGGACGCGCGAAGAAATGCCGTGGATGCCCAAAGGCCGCTACGCGATCATGCGCTCCTACATGCCCAAACGCGGCAATCTCGGCCTCGACATGATGACGCGCACGTGCACCGTGCAGGTCAATCTGGATTTCGCCAATGAGGCGGACATGGTCAAGAAATTCCGTGTCTCGCTCGCACTTCAGCCGATCGCCACTGCGCTGTTCGCCGACTCGCCGTTCACCGAAGGCAAGCCGAACGGATTTTTGAGCTATCGCTCGCACATCTGGACCGACACCGATCCCGATCGCACCGGCATGCTCGACTTCGTGTTCAAGGATGGTTTCGGTTTCGAGCGTTACGTCGATTATCTGCTCGATGTGCCGATGTATTTTGTCTATCGCGACGGCAAATATATCGACGCCAGCGGACAGTCGTTCCGCCATTTCATGGACGGCAAACTGCCGGCGTTGCCCGGTGAAAAACCGACGCTGAAAGACTGGGCCGATCACATGACCACGTCGTTCCCCGAGGTGCGGCTGAAACGTTATCTGGAAATGCGCGGCGCCGATGGCGGGCCGTGGAATCGCCTGTGCGCATTGCCCGCATTCTGGGTTGGCCTGTTGTACGACGATGCGGCGCTCGATGCGGCGTGGGATCTCGTCAAGGATTTTTCGATGATCGAGCGCAATCAATTGCGCGATGGCGTCGCCAGACATGCGCTGAAAACGCCGTTCCGCAACGGCACGTTACGCGACCTTGCAATCCAGGCGCTCAAGATCGCCCACGCCGGCCTGCAGCGCCGCGCGCGCAAGAACAGCAAGGGCGCCGACGAAAGCAGTTTCATCGAACCGCTGATCGAATTCGCCGAAGCCAACCAGACGCCCGCCGAGCGCAAGCTCGAACTATTCCACAAGCAATGGAAAGGCAGCGTCGATCCGGTGTTCAACGAGTTTGCTTATTGATATCCGCGCAAGGCGATTGCCTTGCGCGAGTCAGCATACTCGTATCGCTTGGTAGTGTCTCAGTTTGAAATTGGCGATGCTTGAGCGTTCAGGCACGCCGATCTATCATGCTTGCATGACTACGAAACCGAAAAGACCGCGTGACACAAACCAGCTTGCACACCTTATCGCTGCGATAGCGACAGGGGAAGCAGTGGAGGTCAAGACCGACGATGACAAAGACCCTGCAGCGGTCGCGCTCGGACGCAAGGGCGGACTGAAAGGCGGCAAGGCGCGGGCCGAATCTCTGACCGCTAAGCAACGGTCAGAGATTGCGAGGAAGGCTGCGAAAACGAGATGGCAAAAAGACTAGATGTCCAGTTCCGTCTGTCCGCCGAAACGCTCAGAAATCTTATTCTCGTACTCTATTTTCGACGTTGAAGATTCTGTCATTTCCAAGACGCGGCCTATTTGCATTCGCAATGCCCTCGCTCCTACTTCATTGAGGAACTGAAATAGCTTCTTCTTTCTATCGCCGCCGGTTGCTTTATGTGCACGCACTAATTCAAGAATTTTTCCGTTGCTCTTTGCTAATGGGAAATAGATGTGCTTTACGGTCAGATGCATAAGATGCCATGGCTTGCCTCTATCCAGCACAGGGATGTTGTACAGCCTGTGCCATTGATCGTACAGCTCATTCGGAAATTCCTTCTCGTATTTTTTAGCTTCTTCCTGAACATAAGCCTTGAATGCCGCAATGAACTCCTCTTTCGTCGCTTCATAGCCTGAAAGCGCATATACCAAGCCCTTAATCCCAGCCTTAGCGGAGGCACCAAGGATTGTGTGTGCCTGAGCCGCCGCACTTGCCTGACGACTTGTCAGACTCCCTGCTGCTTCAGCGGCGACAATCGCTTTGCAGATGTCGATTAGTAATGCGACATCATAGCCGTAAGCGATAGAAACTAGATTTTCGCTCGCGCCGGGACGCACTTGAAATTTAAGGGGATTTTCTAGTTTTTTTCGTATTTCGCTGCCGACGAAATCGGTCATCACTTTACTGCTTACAAATGCCTGAATCGCCCCTCCGCGTTGAGCAAGCCCAATGGCTTGGCCCATACCGGTTTGGCTGATGACGGCCGTTTTCGACGAATCGTTCAATACATAACAATCAACGTCGATTCCGAAATCGTCCCTGAAATTTCCCTTGTGTGTCGCCTGCAACCCCCAGCGCGCCACAGCCGCCTTTGCGGCAATTTCCTTTTTCCTTTGTGACGATAGGGATTTTGCGCGCGCCGCGCCGCCAATGGCCTTACTTTCATTCTTTTTCATGCAAGCATCCTTAAATAGTATGGTGCTTGCACATTATGCATCGCAGAGTTCAGAATGCAAGCATGACGTAATTTAATAATGCTTGCATTTCTTGAGCGGTTAAGTATAATGTTCATTATGAACTCATTGTCTATATCAAAGCGCGCTCAAATCCTTTCCCTGTTGGTTGAAGGCAACAGCCTGCGCGCATGCAGCCGGATTGCCGATGTGTCGATCAACACCGTCACGAAGCTGCTCGTGGATGTCGGCACGGCATGCGCTGACTATCAGGACAAGACGTTGCGCAACCTGCCGTGCAAGCGCGTGCAGTGTGATGAAATCTGGTCGTTCGTCGGCGCCAAGCAAAAGAACGTGCCGGTTGAGATGCAGGGCATTTTCGGAATAGGCGATGTGTGGACTTGGACGGCCATGTGCGCCGATACGAAGATCATGGCTTCGTGGATGGTTGGCGGTCGTGACAGCGAATCGGCCAAGGCTTTCATTGGCGATCTGTCGGGGCGCTTGGCTAACCGCATCCAACTGACCACGGACGGCAATCGCTTGTACATCGATGCCGTCGAGCGGGCGTTTGCTGGTGACGTGGACTACGCGATGTTGGTCAAGCACTACAACGACGAGCACAAGTCGCCGGAACGCAAATACAGCCCTTCCTCGTTCGTGAGCGCGGACAAGCGCCGGATCAATGGCGATCCTGACCTTGCGCATGTTTCAACCAGCTACGTCGAGCGCCAGAACCTGACGATGCGCATGTCAATGCGCCGCTTCACGTGTTTGACCAACGCGTTCAGCAAGAAGGTGGATAACCACATGCATGCAGTCGCGCTGCATTTCATGTACTACAATTTCGGACGCATCCATAAATCGCTGCGTGTGACGCCAGCGATGGAAGCCGGGATTGCTAGCCACGTTTGGACGCTGGAAGAAATTGCAGCACTCGTTGAGCAGCCCGTCACCAAGAAGCGCGGCCCTTACAAGACACGCGAAGAAGCACAATAGTGAGGAAAAAATGGAAAACGAGCAACGCTATAAGGTGCTAAAGGCGACTACGGCCGGAAGCGCGAATCCGCACCCAGAGATCACGTTTCGGATTGCGGATACTAAGTCAGATCGCCAGCCGGGCCTTCTTCCGGAAATCTATTTCAGCGAAGACCAAGCCATAGCAGCAGCGAGAGTGCTAAACGCCAAAATTTCAAACTGAGACACTACCTATCGCTTGCCAGATTTATCAATCTGGTCCTGATGAAAAAAGTTCCGGCGATCCGTCTGGAGCAGGAGAGCCGGAGTGATAGACGTGGGTGATCCGTCGTTGGCATTTTCGCGAAGGCATATCGGTTCGCGAGATTGCACGACGTACGAAGTTATCCAGGAACACCGTTGCTGATTCGCCCCGCCTTTTCTAGACACCTTGCAGCCATAATAATTGGCATGAGACGAGGTGTGTATAGGCGAACAGCACCACCTTGAGCAACACCGCCGGATCGTAAGCCGGTGCGCCGGTGTCGTCATTCTTGAAGCGTGCGGCAAAGCGATCGAGGTCGATCTCGTTGTCGATCAGGTAGCTGAGCGCGTGCTCGAACGTACCCGGCAGCAACTGCCGGGCATAGGGTACCGCGATCAACTTGGTCTGCTCGGGGTCGTAGTGCCGGTAGCGCGCCATCGTCGCCTCGCAGCGGTCGCTGCTTTGTTATGGGCATGACCGATGATAGGCTGTGGGTGGGGTTTTCTACAGCTACGTTAGGCATCACAGGGGGATCTATGGAGTTCTTGATTCAATCAAAGCCCATGTCGAAATGGGATCGGCGCTTCTGCGAGCTTGCAAAGTACGTTTCTGAATGGTCAAAAGACCAAGATGCAAAGGTCGGTGCTGTTGTCTTCTCAAAGCGGGGAGGTGAAATCTCCATTGGCTACAACGGATTCCCCATGGGCGTTGAGGACTCCGCAGAACGGCTCACTGACACAGCGGTCAAGCTAGAACTTGTTGTACATGCTGAGGTGAATGCACTGATTGCTGCCGGCGCCCGTAGCGCTGGCTCTGTTCTATATGTTTGGGGCAAGCCCATCTGTGCAAGATGCGCAGGGCCAATTATCCAATCGGGCGTCAAACGGATAGTGGCACTCAGCCCGGACTCGGTGCCGGAGAGTTCAAAGTGGCATCAAACTGGCAAATACGCCTACGAAATGTTCAGAGAGGCAGGCATAGAAATTGATCTCTATACCATCGTCAATGACGGTGATGCCTAACAATTCCGTAAGAGACTTCCCGTCAACACCACGCACTTGATGCTCTTGCCCTGAGCTTTCGGGCCAATGCTGATCATCGTGTTGTCCTCTTTCTGGGTGTTGCTTTGCCAATGTGATGCGGTATCGAACGTTGCCAGACTGCATTTCCGTAAACGGTCTTGTTGCACCGATGTTGCTGATGCGGACCAGGGTATAAACCGCGCCCGGAGACCTCATTCGTCCAGCGGTGTCGCCGGTGTTCGGGGATCGGCCGAAACACGTTTAGACGTCCAGATGGTTAGTCAGGTTCTCGTTCGGCAGCAGGTCATTGCTGCGTTTGTTCTGCCTGGCGTCTTGTCTGTGCTGTCGCATCACAAACGCTGTCGCAGGTCGTGTCGTCTAACTACTCGCTCAGGCTTCTTCACAGGCGAGGAGGTC
>JANXUW010000239.1 GCA_025351985.1 Pseudolysobacter sp. | reverse complement strand
GTCGAGTTGCGCGAGCAGTTCTTTCAGCGGCGTGCGGATCAGGCCCTCGTTCGGTTTTGCGTCGTCTGCACGCCATGCCACACGCGTATATTTTTCGTCGGAACGCAGGTAGTCGATTTCATTAATCGCGACCAGTCGCAGCGACTGACCGACCGAAACGCGCAGCCAGCTTAGTGACGTCGAGGCCGTGTTCTTGCGCAAGCGCGCGGCGAGCTGATCGAGCAGCAGGTCGGTATCGATCGATGGTGGCGCGGCGCGCAGGCGATCCTTCAGTCGCGCGACGGTATCGGTAAGGCGCGCGGACTCGACGGGTTTGACGAGATAGTCGAGCGCGCCATGTTCAAAAGCCTGCACGGCGTAGCTGTCGTAGGCGGTGACAAAAACCAGATGCGCGCGCCGGCCGATCAAGCGCGCGGCCTCGATGCCCGACACGCCCGGCATGTGTACATCGAGAAAACAAATATCGGGCTGTTGCGCCTCGAACTGCTCGACTGCCTCGCGGCCATTGCGCACCTGCGCGATCACGTTCAACTCGGGCCATGTCTGCGCGAGTCCGCGCGCAAGCGCCTTGCGCAGCAGCGGCTCGTCGTCGGCGATCAACGCGGTCGGACGCTGGCTTTTCATGCGTCGTTCCGTATCGCCGGAAAATCCAGTTCCGCAACCACGCCATGCGGTTCGAGTGCGGACAAATGCAATTGCGCATCACCGCCGAATGCAAGTTGCAGGCGCTCGCGCAAGTTCACCAGTCCCGTGCCGAGGCTCTTGCCGACGGCTGCCAAGCCGACGCCGGTATCGATCACGCTGGCACGGCAGCGGCCCTCATGCACACGGATACGAACTTCGACGCGGCCACCGTCTTCGGCCGGATCGATGCCGTGGCGCACCGCGTTTTCGACCAGGGTCAACAGCGTCATCGGCGGGCAGAATAACGCTAGCGCCGCGTCGTCCGCATGCAGCATGAATTGCAGCCGGTCGGGCATGCGCATGTGCATGACTTCGAGATAGGCGCGCACGAGATCGAGTTCCTGCGCTAGTGTCGACGCCGGCTCATGCAGGCGCGGCACGGCGGCGCGCAGATAGGCGATCAGGCTGTCGAGCACGCTCGATGCATGCGGCGATCTGACATCGACGAGTTCGCGCACGTTGGCGAGTGTATTGAACAGGAAATGCGGCTCGATCTGCGCTTGCAGCAGGCGCAGCCGTGCGTTGAGCGCCTGGCGCTCGAACTCGCTGCGTTCGAGGTCGAAGGCCAGCGCTTGCCGCTCGGCTTCGCCGCGGATCTGGCGCAGCAAAGCCGCGACGACGATCCACGGCGCCGAGAGCAAACCGAGCATGGTCATGCCGCCAAAACCGCTCAGGCGATCCATGTCATGCCACCACGACGGCTGCAGGCCGATCGTCGTCAGCGAGTATGCCGCGAACACGGCGAACGGCACTGCGAACGCGACCGCCAGTACCTGCAACGCCCAACGCGCGAACCATTTCGGAAGACGTGCCGGCCAGACCTCGAACAGGCCGAACGTCAACAACAGGATCAGGCCGACGAAAAGGAAGCGGCCCCATAGCAGTGCGTACGAAAGTTTCCAGCCCGGCATCAACAACACGCTGAGCAGCATGGCCGCAATAAACACGACCTTGACTCGGCGCCAGCTCAGGATTCGAGCGACGCCTTTCGGATTGGTTTTGGCATTGGTAGCGGCGGCAGGCATTGCCTAACGATAGCAATGAACGCCGAATTTTGCGCGCGGCAAACACGGCAAGTCAGCCCGAATTCGAAGAATGTCCGTGTCATCTGCGCAGTTCGTCGGCGCCGGTCGTGGTCGATACCCGAATAGCCGTCGTTCGTCGCAAATCGGTTTGCCGTGCGTGCCGATTCGACCAGAGTTAAACAGCGCGACAAGCGCGGATGCGGCACGAGACGGCGAGATTTCAATGAGCAACCCGAAGTTCGATATTTTCGCAACGCAGGCGGACGACTACTCAGCACCGGGCGTCGTCGTCCCGAACAAACGCACGCCGCAGGCCTTCGCTGATATCGCGCTGAAAGCTGCTGCCGTGTTCTGGTTTGTCGTGGCCGCGACCGGCCAATTGATGTTCGTTTACTACCTGCTTTTTCTCTATGGCGGCGCCGCCGCGCGCGGCGACTGGCTGGTGCTCAACAAGGTCATGCCGCACGGCTACATACCGGGCGACAGCGCCGGCAATTTTGCGATCGTGCTGCATATTTTTCTCGCCGTCATCATCGTAGTCGGCGGTCTGATCCAGTTGATTCCGGCGGTGCGCCAGCGTGCACCGAGGTTGCATCGCTGGAATGGGCGCGTGTTTGTGCTT
>JANXUW010000206.1 GCA_025351985.1 Pseudolysobacter sp. | reverse complement strand
ACAAAACGTCATCCCTGCCTGCGACCGAAGGAAGTCCCTTTGAGGGACGCTGGGATGACGGCTCTTGTTAATCTGCGCGCAGCAAATTTTTTGGACGCTCGCAATTACTTCGGCAGCGCCAGATCGTCGAGCATGCCCTTGAGAAAACGCGCCGCCTCGCCGCCGGTACACGCGCGATGGTCGAAGGTCAAAGACAGCGGCACGATGCGATGCGTGGCGATGCCGCCCATCACGGCGACGACTTCATGGCGCAACTTGCCGACCGCGATGATCGCGACGCACGGCGGCACGACCACCGGTGTGGCGTAACGTCCGGCGAACACGCCGAAGTTCGACAGCATGATGGTGTAACCCTTGAGTTCCTCGGCGGCGATCGAGCGGTCACGGACCTGGTCGCGCAGGCGATTCAGGCCGGTGCGAATGCTCGCGGCGTCGAGCATGTCGGCATTGCGCAGTGCGGGCACGAACAGGCCTTCCTCGCTGTCGACGGCGATGCCGACATCGACGCGCTGATGCAGGGTGCGCGTGGAATTTTCCGAGTCAAACCACGCGTTCAGCGCGGGCTCGATGCGTGCCGCGACCACCAGCGAACGCACCAGCCGCGCCATGATGTCGTTGCCGGGCTGCCAGGCGTGGATATCGGCATCGTCGGTCAGCGTTGCCGGCACGACTGCGGCATGCGCCGCGGCCATGATGCGCGCCATGTTGCGGCGGACGCCGCGCAGCGGTTCGGGTTGACCGAATACGACATTGCCGGGCGGCGCGGTGCGCATCGGTTTGCCGGCGGCCGAGAGCGGTGCGGCAACGCGCGTTGCGGATGCTGCGACATTGGTTGTTGCGGCTGCGACCGGCGCGCTCGCAACGGCATTCGATGTCGGATTGTTCGGCGCTTGCATCGCCGCGGGTGACGCGGAAAAGCCTTTCAAATCCTGCAACGTAACCACACCGCCGGCGCCGCTCGGTCTCACGCGCGCGAGATCGATGCCGAGTTTTTTCGCGAGTGCGCGCACCACCGGCATCGCCTTGATGCCGCCGACCGACGTTGCCTGTTCGCTGACGATACGATCGCTGGATTCCATCGCGCCGACCACGGTGCCGCTGTCGGCGCTTGCTGCGGATTTCGTATCGCTTGATGGCGCTGGCGCGGCGGCTGTCGGCGTTGCGGCTGCCGCTTGCGGTTTCGCCGGCGCGGCGTGCTGATGGCCGGTATCTTCGGCATCGGCGCGTTGCGGCATGCTCGGATCGAGCTCGAAACTCGCCAGCGGTGCGCCGGTGACGATCACGTCGCCGGCCTTGCCGAACAACTTGACGACCTTGCCGGAAAATGGCGACGGCACATCGACGACGGCCTTGGCCGTTTCCATCGACACCAGCGCATCGTCGAGCTTGACCGTGTCGCCCTCGCGCACATGCCACTCGACGATTTCGGCGTCCGGCAAACCTTCGCCGAGGTCGGGCAGGTTGAAATTTTTCATGGCATCGTCCTAAAAATGATTCGACCAAATCGGGCGGCGCAGCGGTTGCGCATCAGGAAAAAGCGAGCACGCGTTTTACCGCGGCGAGTATGCGCGGCACGCTCGGGAGCTGTTTCATTTCCTGGCGGAACAGCGGCATCGGAATGTCGTAGCCGGTGACACGCTCGACCGGCGCACGCAGATCGAACATGGCTTTTTCGGCGAGCTGCGCCGCGATCTCGGCACCGATACCGCCACTGCGCGTGGCTTCGTGGATGATCACGCAACGACCGGTCTTGCGCACCGATTCGTGGATCGTGTCGAAGTCCAGCGGCTTGATCGTGGCGACATCGATCACCTCGGCGCTGATGCCTTCAAGCGCGAGCGCATCGGCCACTTCCAGCGTTTCCTTGACATGCGCGCCCCACGTTACGAGGGTCACATCGCTGCCGTCGCGCAATACAAAACACACGTCCAGCGGCAGCGCTTCGCCGTCGTCGGCGACTTCTTCCTTGTATTGGCGATAGATGCGTTTCGGCTCGAAAAAAATTACCGGATCGGGATCGCGAATCGCCGCGAGCAACAGGCCGTAGGCGCGGCTCGGCGAGGACGGAATCACCACACGCAAGCCCGGCATGTGCGCGAACAAGGCTTCGTTCGCTTCGGAGTGATGTTCCGGCGCGCGAATGCCGCCGCCCCACGGCGCGCGGATCACCAGCGGGCAACTCATGCGTCCGCGCGTGCGGTTGCGCAGGCGGCCGGCGTGGCACGCGATCTGCTCGATCATCGGATAGATGAAACCTTCGAACTGCGCCTCGGCGACCGGGCGCATGCCCATTGCCGAGGCGCCGACGGTGAGGCCGGCGATGGTGGTTTCATCGAGCGGCGTATCGATCACGCGCTCCGGCCCGAAACGTTGCTGCAGGCCGACGGTGGCGCGAAACACGCCGCCGTTCACGCCGACGTCTTCGCCGAGCACGAACACCGACGGATCGGCGGTCATCTCGTAGGCCAGCGCCATCGTCACGGCTTCGATCAAGGTAATTTGTGGCATGGTGGTTTCGTCTGAATGGGGTCGTCGTTAGCGCAGGCGCGCGTCGCGTTCGTCTGGTTTGATTGTTGACTCAGCCGCTCTTCTGATCCCACGACATCGCTTGCGCACGTTGCTCGGCGAGGTCGTGCGGCAGGCTTGCAAATACGTCGTCAAACATGACTTCGACGCCTTGCGAACGCGTTTCAAGATACGCTTCGATTTCGCTGTCGACCTGATGCGAGCATTCGGCTTTCCAGTCGGTTTCGCGCTGATCGTTCCACGCGCCGATG
>JANXUW010000199.1 GCA_025351985.1 Pseudolysobacter sp. | reverse complement strand
TGAGGCTGGACGCAATCAACAGTAAGCGCGTTGTCATTGCTGGCATGGACTCAGGCCTTTGGTTTTGCCGGAGCATCTTTTTTCGCTGCGGGGTCGGCGACATGCACGATATCGCCATCGGCGATGCCATCGGGCGGACTCTCGATCACGCGATCGTCGGCGACGAGACCCGAACCCAGTTCGATGACCTTGCCGAGATCACGCGCGATCGTGACCTGCTTGAGCAGCACTTTGTTGTCCTTGCCGACCGTTGCGACACGCAGGCCCGAAGCATCGAACATGAGCGCGCTGGCGGGCACGTTCAGCGCGGTCAGATCCTGCGGTAGCTCCAGATTCACATTGGCAAATCCGCCGGGAAGCAATTCGCCATTGGCATTGTCGACAGCGAGCTGCATGAGCACGCTGCCGGATGCGGTATTGACCGCCTGAGCGGACGATTCGACCGTTGCGGCGTAGGATTTCCCGGGCTGCTCGGGCACGGAAATTTTCGCCTTGCTGCCGGGTTTGATACTGGTCGTATAGCTTTGCGGCACGCTTACATAAACGCGCAGTTTCTTGGTGTCGGAGATCACGAAAAGTTCTTGTCCGGCACCGCCGCCGGCGTTGATCAGCGCACCGAGATCAGTGCTGCGCGCGGTGACGATGCCATCGAACGGCGCGACGATACGCGTGAATCCTTTCATTGCCAGAACCCGGTCGACGTTCGCTTGCGCCGCTTTGACCATCGCTTGTTTGGTGGCGAGGTCGCCGGTTTTTTCATCCGCTTCCTGACGCGAGATCGCATCGGTGCCGAGCATCGATTGCCAGCGTTTTGCGGTGGTCGATGCGAGTGCCGCGTTCGCCTGTGCGCTGGCGAGGTCGGCTTTGGCTTGCAGCAGTTGCTGATCGAGATCGGGCGTTTCGATTTCGGCGAGCAATTGTCCGGCTTTCACCGGTGAGCCGATGTCGACGTTCCAGCTTTTGAGATAGCCGCTGACGCGCGCGAAAATCGATGCGCGCGAATACGCTTCGAGCCGGCCCGGCAGGTCGAGCGTGCTGGCCGCGCCCGCGCCACCGGGACTAATCAGCGCCACCGTCGGCACGGCCTGGGTATCGGTCCAGTCGCGCAAGCGCGTGTCGGCGCGTGCGCGTGAAACCACGCCGGTGACGACCACGATCAACGCGACGACGACGAAGACCAGACCGCCGATGCGCAAGCTGCGATGCGAGAACGCGGGGACAGGGGAATCAGGCGACATGAGGCTCTCCAATGGCAGCACGCGACGCGGGTTTCTGACGATGCCGCGCATGCACGATACTGAAAACGACCGGAACAAAAACCAGCGTGGCGATGGTCGCAAAAATAAGGCCGCCGATCACGGCGCGGCCGAGCGGCGCGTTCTGCTCGCCGCCTTCGCCAAGGCCTAGCGCCATCGGTGCCATGCCGATGATCATCGCCAGCGCGGTCATCAATACCGGGCGGCAGCGCACGAATCCGGCCTCGATCGCCGCCGCCGTGGCGTCACCAAGCTCATCGAGTTTTTCGCGCGCGAAACTGATCACCAGCACGCTGTTGGCGGTGGCCACGCCCATGCACATGATCGCGCCGGTCAGCGCGGGAACCGACAGCGTGGTGTGCGTGGCGAACAGCATCCAAACGATGCCGGCGAGCGCGGCGGGCAGTGCGGTGACGATGACGAACGGATCGCTCCACGACTGGAAGTTGATCACGATCAAAAAGTAGATCAACACGATCGCACCGAGCAGGCCGAACAGCAGGCCCGAGAAAGCGCTTTCCATCGTCCGCACCTGCCCGAGCAGAACCACAGTCGAACCTTTCGGCACGTCTTTGGCGGTGTCGGCGATGATGCTGCGGATATCCTTGGCGACGGCGCCGAGGTCACGATCCTGCGTCGTCGCATTGATCTGGATCAGCGGCTGGATATCGTATTGACTGACCAGCGCGTTACCCGATGTGCGCGTGAAATTTGCCAGTGCGCCTAGCGTTTGCGAAGTAGTGCTGGCGCTGCCGCCGACCGAAACATTGGCCAGTGCGCTCAACGAATCGAGCTGATATTGCGGTGTCTGGATCACGATCGGATACGACACGCCATTAGCCGGGTTGAGCCAGAAGGTCGGTGCGACCTGGCTGCTGCCGGCCAGATTGACGACGAGATTGTTGGTCACGTCGCGTGCCGTCACACCGAGTTCCTGCGCACGCGTGCGATCAACATCGATATTCAATACCGGATTTTTGCGTGACTGCTGGATGCGCGCATCGGCGACGCCCGGCACACGGCGGATCTTCTTGAGCAAGGCATTGGCGTAGTCGAAATTGGCGGTCAGGTTATTGCCGCGAATCTGCAGGTCGATCGGTGCGGGCGCACCGAAATTCAAAATCTGGCTGACGATGTCGGCCGGCGGAAACGAGAACGTCGTGTCGGAAAATTCGCGCGGCAAGCGTTCGCGCAAATCCTTGATATATTCGGCGGTCGGGCGATGACCTTCCTTGAGCGCGATCTGGATGTCGCCATCTTGCTCGCCCATGATGCCGGTGTTGTTGTAGGTGAGGTTGATGCTGCTGATGCTCAGGCCGATGTTGTCGACCATCGTGGCGATTTCGGTGGCCGGAATCACGCGGCGAATCGAGGCTTCGATGTTGGCGAAACGCGTCGCGGTTTCCTCGACTCTTGTGCCGACCGGCACGCGTACGTGCATGAGAATCTGGCCGCCATCGACCGACGGGAAAAAATTGCTGCCGAGGAACGGCACCAGTGCGAACGAAGCAACCACGAATCCGAGAAAACCGAGGATGAACACCCGGCGATGCAACATCGTCAATTCCAGCAAGCCGCGATAACCCGCGCGAAAACGTTCGAAGCGATGTTCGAAACCGCGCTGGAAACGCACCAGCGGATTGCGCGACGGCGGCAACGCACCTTCATCGTGCTCATCGCCGTGAACCACATGCGGCTTG
>JANXUW010000183.1 GCA_025351985.1 Pseudolysobacter sp. | reverse complement strand
GGCCGCGGCGTTCCGAGGTCTGCTCGGGTTGTTCGCTCGCCACGCGTGGCACCCATACGGCGAGTCGACGCGGTGTCGCGAACAACTTTGCATTGGCCGTGTCGACGGCGATGCCGCGTTTGTTCAGGCCATCGCAAATGCCGGCAGCGAATACCTTGGCCAGATCATCCAACGCCTTCGGCGGCAGCTCTTCGGTGCCGAGCTCGATCAATAAAGAGTTGAGTTCAGACATGCGCCTGCTCCTTGCCGTTCGCATCGGGTTTTTTCAATCCCGGAAACCCGAGTTTTTCGCGTTGCGCGTAATACGCTTCAGCCACCGCGCGCGACAACGTGCGCACGCGCAGGATGTAGCGCTGGCGTTCGGTCACGGAAATCGCGCGGCGCGCATCGAGCAGGTTGAACGCGTGACTGGCTTTGCACACCTGTTCGTAGGCGGGCAATGGCAGGCCGGCGTCGACGAGTTTTTTCGCCTCGTTTTCGCAGGTGTCGAACCACGCGAACAGCGCCGGCACATTGGCATGCTCGAAGTTGTACGTCGACTGTTCCACTTCGTTCTGGTGAAACACGTCGCCGTAAGTCACCACGCCGTGCGGCGACTCGGTCCAGACGATGTCGTAGATGCTGTCGACGTTCTGCAGGTACATCACGAGGCGTTCGAGGCCGTAGGTGATTTCGCCGAGCACAGGTTTGCATTCGAGTCCGCCGGCTTGCTGGAAATACGTGAACTGCGTGACTTCCATGCCGTTGAGCCAGACTTCCCAACCGAGTCCCCACGCACCGAGCGTCGGTGATTCCCAATTGTCCTCGACGAAACGCAGATCGTGCACGAGCGGATCGATGCCGAGCGCTTTCAATGAATCGATATACAACTCGAGGATATTGTCCGGGTTCGGTTTCAGCGCCACCTGATACTGATAATAATGCTGCAGGCGATTCGGATTTTCGCCGTAACGGCCATCGGTCGGACGGCGGCACGGCTGCACGTACGCCGCGCGCCACGGCTCCGGGCCGAGCGCGCGCAAGAACGTGGCGGGATGAAATGTACCCGCGCCGACTTCGGTATCGAACGGCTGGATCAGCACGCAGCCTTGCTCGCCCCAGTAGCGATTGAGGGTCTGGATCACATCTTGGAAAGTCAGGCCGGGCATAAGCTCATTAATGGTCGTGGCACAAAGCGCGCTAGTATAACGGGGCCGGGCAATACGCGCCTTGTAGGGAATCATCATGGCCACGTCACCGCAATTGTCTGTCCTGTCCGCCGCCGACACGCTCGCGCCCGGCATCGGTTTGCATCGACGCCTGGAGCTGGAGCCGGTGCTGGCCGCGTTGATTGTCGATGGCCTCATCGTCGGCGACGACGCCAAGCGTGTACGCGCCGACGTGCGCACCCAGCGTGGCCGGCTCGAACTGCATCCGCTGGTGCTGATCGCCAATCTCAAACTCGCGAATGCGCGTCAGCCAGGCAAGCCGCTGAGTCTGGAAACGCTGACGCAGTGGCTGGCGGACAAGGCCGCGTTGCCGTATCTGAAAATCGACCCGATGAAGATCGATGCGGCGGTGGTCACGCAAGTGGTGTCGCAAGCCTATGCCAATCGCTATCGCATTTTGCCGGTGGCGGTGACCGAGCTGCAGGTGGTGTTCGCCACCGCCGAACCGTTCGACATGCGCTGGCTCAGCGATCTCGGCCACATCCTGCGCCGCGATGTGCAGCGCGTGGTAGCGAGCCCGATCGACATCAATCGTTACCTCACCGAATTCTACGGCGTGCAGCGCTCGATCCAACGCGCGCGCGATGCCAAGGGCAATAGCGATGTGCCGGACGGTCGCGGCATCCTGAATTTCGAGCAGCTGGTCGAACTCGGCAAATCCGGCGAAGTCGGTGCCGATGATCGGCATGTCGTACACATCGTCGACTGGCTGTTGCAATACGCGTTCGAGCAGCGCGCGTCAGACATCCACCTCGAACCGCGCCGCGACACCAGCCAGATCCGCTTCCGTATCGACGGCGTGATGCACAAGGTGTTCGAATTGCCGACCCCGGTGATGGTGGCGGTGACCTCGCGCATCAAGATTCTCGGGCGCATGGACGTCGCCGAAAAACGTCGGCCACAGGATGGCCGCATCAAGACGCGTTCGGTCGGCGGGCGCGAAGTCGAGTTGCGCCTGTCGAGCATGCCGACCGCGTTCGGCGAAAAAATCGTCATGCGCATTTTCGATCCCGATGTCGTGGTCAAGGAATTTTCGCAGCTTGGTTTCAGTCCCACCGAAGCCGAAGCCTGGCGTGCGATGGTCGAGCGTCCGCACGGCATCGTGCTCGTGACCGGCCCGACCGGTTCGGGCAAAACGACAACCTTGTACTCGACGCTGAAATATCTCGCCACACCGGATATCAACGTCTGCACGGTCGAGGACCCGATCGAAATGGTCGCGCCCGAATTCAACCAGATGCAGGTGCAGATGGCGATCGATCTGGACTTCGCCGCGGGCGTGCGCACGCTGCTGCGACAAGATCCCGACATCATCATGGTCGGCGAAATCCGCGATCTCGAAACCGCGCAGATGGCGGTGCAGGCATCGCTAACCGGGCATCTGGTTCTGTCCACTTTGCATACCAACGATGCGCCGTCGGCGATCACGCGCCTGCTCGATCTCGGCGTGCCGTATTATCTATTGCAATCCACGCTGACCGGCATCGTCGCGCAGCGTCTGGTGCGCACGCTTTGCCCGCATTGCAAGGTGGAAACCAAACTCGACGCGCAGGATTGGCAAGGCCTAGTCGGACGCTGGAACCTGCCGTTGCCGGCGCGCGGATTTGTGCACAAGGGTTGCCTGGAATGTCGCCGCACGGGTTTTCTCGGGCGTACCGGCATCTATGAAATGTTGTCGATCACACCGCCATTGCGGCAGCAGATTCAGGCTGCCACCGATCTCAGCAAGCTCGGCGAAATCGCGCTCGCGCAAGGCATGCGTCCGCTGCGCGTGAGTGCTGCGGCGCAAGTCGCGCGTGGTGTGACCACGATCGCGGAAGTGGCCGGCGTGCTGCCGCCGATCGACTGAGAAATTCCGGAAATAAAAGATGCGTCGATGCTGTTTTTCGTATCACCGGGGCCTAGGTAGTGTCGTCACAAGATGTTAAATATGCGATGATGGCGAACAAATTCGCCATCATTAAGCCATGCCTACCGCAGCGTATCATCGTCACGACCTCTCCGACCGCGCTTGGGAAG
>JANXUW010000181.1 GCA_025351985.1 Pseudolysobacter sp. | reverse complement strand
CAATCGCAATACGCCGTAACCCGCGAGCAGCAGGCCCGGCACCGCGATCAGCGCGGTCTTGCTGTCGAGCGCATCAATGATATTTCGCAGCAGCAGCGGCACGCCGATGTTGGCGAGTTTGGCGATGACCAGACAAGCGAGCGACAGACTCACGCGCCAGCGGAATTGCCACAGGGTAGGCAGCAACTGGCGGAACGCATCACGTGCGCTGCGCGGGGATTCATTTGTAGTAGGAAGGGGGGGCGTCATTGCGTGATTCGTGTGGGCTGCGTTTCAGATGGGGACGGTTTGCCGAACCGCAAACGTGATGCGAGATTGTTGCAGAAACGCTCTGATGATTTTTGTGCGGCCACATTCAAGATCACCACGCCCGCTTAATGGCGCGTCGCGCTATGATCGCACCACCTCACCGGAGTGATCCCATGAAGACTACGCTCGTTCTCGCATTCACGCTGTTGACCGCCGTCGCCGCTGCGCAGACGGCACCGCCCGCCGCGCCGAGCGGACTGCCGCGCACCGCTTCCCCCGCTGGTGCCGAGGAATACATCATTTCCCCCAAGGAGGGCGAAACCGTAGGCCAGGATGTCACCGTGCGTTTCGGTCTCAAGAGTATGGGCGTCGCACCCGCCGGTGTGGTCAAGGAAAACACAGGGCATCATCATCTGCTGATCGACGTGAAGGAGTTGCCGCCGCTGGATCAGCCGATTCCGAACGACGATACCCACAAGCATTACGGCGGCGGCCAGACCGAAGCGACGATCCATCTCGCACCGGGCGATCACACGCTGCAGTTGCTGCTCGGCGATGCCTCGCATATCCCGCTGAATCCTTCGGTGATGTCGAAAAAGATTACGGTGCATGTAAAATAAGTCTGTCATTGTTCATGGCGGCGAATAACGTGCCAAAGTATGTAGCTATGGGCACTTGAGTGGCGAAACTCTGTCGTTGTGCATGCGTGTGGCACGGTGGTAGCGACCGAACTTCGTAGCCTGCGATGCTTTGCAACCGTACAATGCGCTTAAGCGCATTGTACGGTTGCTTTCGTCGCTGTCTGCCCCCCATCTGATACCAGCCACTTGTATGGCTAGTTTTGCTAGATCACATGATGTACCGCACGTCAAGTGACACTGCTAGTGTTATTTAAACAAATTGTTTACAATCAGTGGACGTTCACAGGGATGGCGACAGGATGACGACCAACGCAATCGATAAATTGAAGAAGATTATCGCCAGTGATTCGCGTTGGTCAATCTCAGCTGGAGATGAAATTCTGTATGTGGACGACACAGGTTTCGACAAAATAGCTAACAGGCCGGTCGGGTGCATTATTTGCGCTGGTGACGCCAAGTTGATCGAGATGTGGCGGCTTTGGTTTTTGTCGCCGGTCATCAACACTGCGAATTTTCCGCCGTTTGATCGCATGGATGCAAACAGTCCTGTTGGTATTACGATCAGTTACATTCAGAAGCCGGATGGCAGAATTTTATTTAGTAGAGGCGTGTACGCAATTTTCGGTGAAGACGCCATGTTCTCCGGTAGCGGAGCTGTAATCGCAATGGAATGCTACGGCAAGAATAGATGTGCGAAAACATCCATCGAGACAGCAGCCGCAATTGATCCAGCAACTGGTGGCGAAACAAAATTTGTCGAATTGGAAACTAATCGTCATAACTTGAGCTCACAACCTGTCGCGCTAGCCGACGTGCAAACACAACTAGGATTACGAGGAATTGTCATGAATACGCTAACCAAGAAAGTCACGCCAATCAAAGACTATATGGCAGACCAGAATGGTGTAATGCGCGCTGTTCTGAAGGGCGAGATGAGCCTGTCTGCTCCTACCGGTCAGCCCTATCGACCATGGACAGATGCCGAAAAGGCAGAATTTAAAAAAGTTATGGATGGTGTTGCTGCGCAGGAAGCAATGGCAGCGTCTAACGATTGAACAGTAGATCCTCGTCATTGCGACGTGGGTGGGTATTGTTGTTATCGATCCATCTACCTATAACCCCCGCCCTCGGCGGGGGGTTTTATTTGTCTGAATCATCGGTATAAATCAGCGCGACAAATCCAGCGCATAGGTTGCCTTGCCGTCACCGTCATCCTTGAGCTGCGTGATATTTGCCAAACCGGCGGCGCGCGCGGCTTCCAGTTCGTTGGTCGCCGAAACAAACGTCACCGGCCCCGCGGTTTTGAGTTTGCTGAAATGCCAGCTTCTGTCGGCCGCCACGTCGACGCGATGCAGTTGCTGCCGCGCGCGGATGTAGGCGATCAAAATATCGCGATTGGTATCCGGTGCCGCGAGAATCGTCTTGCTGCCGTCGAGCCCGGGGAACGTGCCGCCGCCGCTCGCGCGATAGCTGTTGGTGACGACGATGAAATCGCGCTCCGGCATGATCGCATTACCTTGATAGCGCAGTTCGCTGATGCGCTGGCCGGTCGGCTGGCTGACATCAATCAGGTAACTCACGCCGCCCTGCAGCAGGTCGAAATTGTACGATGGATATTTTGTATTGATCAGCGGCTGCGCTTCGGTTTTTGCCGGATCGATGCGATTGAACACGCCGGCACTGCGCTCCAGCCACGCCTTGAGTTCGGCGCCGTTGACCTTCACTGCGGCGAGCGTGTTCGGATAAAAATACAGGTCGGCGGCGTTACGGATAGCGAGCGGGCCGGGCGGAATATCGGTGTAGTCGTTGGCGCCGCCGAAACCGGTCTTGAACGCCGACGCGGTCGACAGTACCGGCAGGCTGGCGTACTGTGGCAGGTTAGTCTTGAGGTAACGCTCGACATAATCGCGCTGCGCCATGTTGATGATCTGCGTGGTCGCGACATCGCCGACCAAAGCGAAATAACTGGTGATGCGGAAATCGGTTTCGCCGATCGGATGCTTGACATAAGCGAGCGTTGCTTCCTGCTCGCTGGCGATCGCTTGCGCGATGGCCGGATCGGTCGCGACAAAGCTGCCGTCGACATTCTTGATCGAGCGCACTTCGCTGTGTGTGTGCTCGCGATCCACCTGCCAGTGGCCTTGATCGTAGGACAGCGCAAGATTCACCAGGCCGAGACTCTTGCCCCAGAAGTTGCCCATCACCGCCGGCACGCCGCGAATGAAGCCGCGTTCGTTGTCGACTTCGGGCACGTGCGCGTAACGCGATTTGGCATTGCCCGGATCGGGGAATATTTCGTGCGAATGTCCCATCAGCATGACATCGATGCCGGGCACTTTCGCGACATGCCAGTTGGCGTTTTCCATGCGATCGCTGTACGGCAGAATATCGATGCCCGCATGCGAAATCACGACCACGATGTCAGCGCCCGCCGCGCGCAGTTTCGGCACGTATTCTTGCGCGGCCTCGACCATGCCGATGACTTTTACCTTGCCGGCGAGGTTGGTGCGATCCCAGTTCATGATGCCGGTCGGCGTGAGGCCGATGATGCCGATGCGCAAGGTCGCGTCGTGCGTGCTGCCATCGGGCGCGGTCACGCGCAGGGTTTTTTCGATGATGCGGGTCGGCGCGAAAATCGGCTCCTGCGTTTTCAGGCTGATCACGTTGGCGAGCACCAGCGGATAGTGCGGACCCTGACAGTGCTCTTCGCTCACGCCATCGACGTGCATGGTCTGGCCGGTGGCGCGGCTCAGGAAATCCAGGCCGTAGTTGAACTCGTGATTGCCGATCGTGCCGCCGTCGTAGCCGAGCGCGTCCATCGCCTTGTACATGCCGAGTTCCTGGCCGCAGGCGAGTGGCTTGACCGTGGCCTGGTAGTCGGCCAGCGCCGTGCCCTGGATGGTGTCGCCATCATCGAACAGCACGGTGTTGGTGAATTCCTTGCGCGCCTGTCGTACCAGGGTGGCGAGCCGTTCGAAACCCAGCGTCTTGTCTTCGGCGAGCTTGAAATAATCGTAGCTCAGCACGTTCGAGTGAATGTCGGTGGTTTCCAGTACGACGAGCTCGGCCTTGCTGCCGGACGGCGGCGCGGGCAGATGCGAATTCGGTTGCAGAGCGGTCTGGCAGCTGGCCAGCAATACAGCGGAAAGAACGACGATCAGGCGGTTGGTGGGCATGAGTCAGGCAGCATCGATTTGTGGAAAGCGTAGCTTAATCCATCCGCGTGACAACCAACTGTAAAGAGATGTAGCGATGGTGCGTTGTGGCAAGCGAATAACAGGCGCGCGACATTTGCGCACCGTGCATTTGTTACCATGAACGCCTTCCGTAATCAGCGACTATTCTTGATGACCATCCGTACCCGTTTCGCGCCGAGTCCCACCGGCTATCTGCACATCGGCGGCGCGCGCACCGCGCTGTATTGTTATCTCGAATCGCGCCATCGTGGCGGCGAATTCATCCTGCGCATCGAGGATACCGATCGCGAGCGCTCGACCCAGGAAGCGGTGCAGGCGATCCTCGATGGCATGCAATGGCTCGGGCTGGAGCACGACGAAGGTCCGTTCTACCAGACCCTGCGCATGCCGCGTTACGAGGAAGCCGCACAGGCGCTGCTCAAGTCCGGCCATGCGTATTACGCCTACGAGAGCAAGGAAGAACTCGAAACGATGCGCGAGCAGCAGATGGCACAGAACGCCAAGCCGCGCTACAACGGTTTTTATCGCGAGCGCAACGAGCCGGTGCACGAGAGTCCGACACGCGTGATCCGCTTTAAGAATCCTGCAACCGGTTCGGTGGTATTCGACGATCGTGTGCGCGGTCGCATCGAGTGGCAGAACGAGGAACTCGACGATCTCATCCTCTGGCGTTCCGACGGTTTTCCGACCTATAACTTTGCCGTTGTCGTGGACGACATCGACATGCGCATCACCGAGGTGATCCGCGGCGACGATCACATCAACAACACGCCGCGCCAGATCAATGTGTACGAGGCGCTCGGCGTGCCTCCGCCGATC
>JANXUW010000137.1 GCA_025351985.1 Pseudolysobacter sp. | reverse complement strand
GCGCGCATGGTGTTGTCCGATCCGCAGATCGATATCGCCGTGCTCGAAACCGCGCGCGGCGGTTTGCTGCGTGCCGGCATGGGCGTGCCGAAGGTGAATGTCGGCGCGGTGCTGAACGTGCAATCGGATCATCTCGGCCTGAAAGGCATCGATACGTTGGAGCAGCTCGCCGAAGTGAAACGCATCGTCGTCGAGGTCGCGCAGGATTGCGCGGTGCTCAACGCCGACGATCCGCTCGTGCTGAAAATGTCGGGTTACACCGACGCGAAAATCCTGTGCTACGTGACGATGAATCCGCAGCACGGCCTGGTGCGCGAGCACATTCGCGCGGGTGGCCGCGCGTGTGCGCTCGAGGCGGGCGTGAACGGTCAGATGATCACCTTGTACGACAAGGGCAGTCACATTCCGCTGCTGTGGACCCACCTGATTCCGGCGACGCTGGAAGGCCGCGCGCTGCACAATGTGCAGAACGCGATGGTCGCCGCGGCGATGGCGTTTTCGCTCGGCATCAAGCTCGATGCGATCCGTCAGGGATTGCGCACGTTCGATACCACGTTCTTCCAGGCGCCGGGTCGCATGAACGTGTTCAACGAGCATCCGTTCAAGGTGCTGTTCGACTACGGCCACAACGCGCACGCGGTGGCGGCGATGACCGATCTCGCGCAGCGCCTCGATGTCACTGGTCGGCGCATCGTCGTGCTCGCCGGGCCGGGCGATCGGCGCGATGAAGATCTGGTTGCGATCGCAGATGCGGTCGCCGGTCGTTTCGATCACTACATCTGCCGTCGCGACGATTCGCGACGTGGCCGCGATGGTGACGAAGTGCCGCGCATCCAGTCGCGTGCATTGCTCGCCGCTGGCGTGCCGCAGGATGCGATCTCGATCATCCCCGATGAACAGGAAGCGATCGATGCGGCGTTGCACATGGGCCAACCCGGCGACCTGCTGCTGGTGTTCGCCGACGCGCTCGTGCGCTCGTGGAAGCAGATCATCAAGTTCCGCGCCGCCGGTGCGCCGGAAACGCGCGCCGCTGCAGTCATGCCGACAACGCCAACTGCGCCGGTGAGCGAGCCGGCGTTCGACGAGTCCAGCTTCGCCGCGATGGGTGGCGTGGTGCGCGACGAACGCGGCATCCATCTGTCGCGGGAGAGCGACGACTGAACATGCCAACAGTCGTCACGTTCGAGGATTCACGGCGCCTCACCGGATTCAACCTATACTTCGATACCGTCGGCGCGGTGCTCGAAAGCGTCGCTGCGATTCCCGATACAACGCTGTTGCACGCATGGAAAACGCGCGTCGAAAATATGCGTGCACAACTCGGCTGGCCGCACGGTCCTGTGCTATGGCGTGTGCATGCGAACGGTGCGTCGCTGGCCTTGAGTGCGCCGGTCGATCAGTTGTTCACCGCAACCGAAGTCAATGAGTGGGCGTGGCTTGCGAGCATAACCGCAACACGCCGCGAAACATTCCATGCGCCTGGCCATGCGGCAGCGTGGGATGACGATTCCGCACTGCACACGCTGCGCGCGTTTGCCGCGAGCGAACACAATCCGAAGCTCGATGTTTTGTTGCGCGCGGCAGCTGCGCGGCAACTCACTGCGCTGCTCGACGAGGACGAACTTTCGATCGGCCTTGGTGCGGGATCGAGGCGCTGGCCGTTGTCCGATCTGCCCGCTGCTGATGCCATCGACTGGAGCGGCTTGCACGATATTCCGCTCGCATTGATCACCGGATCGAACGGCAAGACCACGACGGTGCGGTTGCTGGCGGCGATGGTTCGTGCGCACGGCCAAAAGGTCGGCTACAGCTCGACCGACGGCTTGGTGATCGGCGCGGAAAACATCGAGGCTGGCGATTATTCCGGGCCGGCCGGTGCACGCGCGGTACTTCGCCATCGCGACGTCGATCTGGCGATTCTCGAAACCGCACGCGGCGGTATCCTGCGGCGTGGTTTGGGCGTTTCGCGCGCGCAGGTAGCGGTCGTGACGAATGTCAGTGTCGATCATTTCGGCGAATACGGCATCCACGATCTCGACGCGCTGGCCGAGGTCAAGCTCGTGGTCGCGCACACGCTCGGTGTTAGCGGTTTGCTCGTGCTGAATGCGGACGATACGTTGCTCGTGCGGCGCGCGCAGAAATTACGCTGTGCTATTGCGTGGTTTGCGCTGGACGATAACCATCCAATTTTGCGCGCGCATCGCGAGGATGATGGCGCGACTTGCGGTGTGCGCGACGGACATTTGCTTTTGTCGATGCATGGCGCGGCTCACGATCTCGGCAAGGTTGCGGACATGCCGCTGACCTTTTCGGGCAGTGCGACCTACAACATTGCGAACATCGGCGCCGCGGTTTTGAGCGCCACGGCATTGGGAATTTCCGCCGCCACGATCGCCAAAGTGCTGGCAAATTTCGGCGCTGCGCACAGCGACAATCCGGGCCGATTGCAGCATTGGAAATTCGGCAGTCTGCAGGTTTTTCTCGACTACGCACACAATGCCGAAGGCCTGCGCGGATTGCTCGACGTGGCGACACGGCAGCGCGGCAGCGGACGACTGTCGTTGGTACTCGGGCAGGCCGGCAATCGCGAGGACAAGGAAATTCGCGAACTCGCCCAAGTCGCGGCGAGCTTTCATCCTGACCACGTTGTACTCAAGGATATCGGTGCCATGCTGCGCGGCCGCGCGGCGGGCGAAGTGGCGGCAATCCTGCACGATGAACTTGTGCGTGCCGGTATGTCGGACGATATCATCGTCGAATGCCTCGACGAGTTCGCCGCGGCGCGCAGCGCACTCGCAACAGCACGCGCCGATGAGGTGCTGGTATTGCCGATTCATGGCAGCGATGCGCGTGACGATGTGGTCGCTTTGCTGGATCGATTGCTCGCATCTGGTTGGCAGCCTGGAACAGATCTGCCGGACGCATAAAACTGCCGTCATTCCAGCGCAGGCTGGAATCC
>JANXUW010000131.1 GCA_025351985.1 Pseudolysobacter sp. | reverse complement strand
CGATGATCGATGAAATCGCCAACACCCACAGCAAAATCTGGGATCTGCCCACACGCATTTTCCACTGGCTGCTGGTCGCACTGATCGTGTTGCAATATCTCAGCGGCGAGTTCGAACTGCTGAGCATGCAGTGGCATTTCTGGCTCGGGTATACAACGCTCGCGCTGATCGTGTTTCGCGTTTTGTGGGGCTTTTTCGGTTCGCAGAGTGCGCGGTTTTCATCGTTCGTGCGTGGGCCGATTACGGCGGCACGTTATGCCGGATCGCTGTTCTCGAAAAATCCGCAGCGCAGTGTCGGCCACAATCCGCTCGGTGGCTGGTCCGTGCTGGTCATGTTGCTTTGTATACTCACGCAGGCGGTCACGGGACTGTTCAGCAGCGACGATGTCAGCGAGGCCGGCCCGCTGGTCGAGCATGCTAGCGCAGCGACCGTGCGCTGGATGACACACCTGCATCATCTCAACCAGAAAATTTTGCTGTTGCTGATTGTGTTGCATGTCGTCGCCGTACTGCTTTACTGGCTGCTCGGACGCGAGAACCTGGTCGCGGCGATGTTCAGCGGACGCAAGAAATTATCGACCGATCCGCAACTGCGTTTTGTCGGCAACGGCATCGCCTTGCTGCTGGTTGCGATCAGCGCCGCCGCCGTGATCGCGCTGGTGATCTGGGGCAATCGCAGCGGCGGCTAAAAAAGATCGCTGGCGTAATCGCCGGCGATCCAGATGCGCAGCGAAGGTCGCAGCGATTAACGTCGCGACACAATCAATCGTCGTCCTTGCGATATTTCTCATGGCAGTTCTTGCATGCCTCGGCGGTTTTCGCGAACTGCGCCTTGAACTTCGCTTCATCGCCGCTGTGTGTTGCATCGGCGAGCAGTTTGGTCTGCTCGACTAGCGCGTTGGCCTTGCTCGTGAAGTCGTCGAACTGTTTCCAGATCAGCGGTTGCGCGTCGGTTTTTGCATCGGCCGACGGCGCCTTGCGGAAACCTTCGAGAATCTGCGGCGCAAGCGCGGCGAGACGATCCGCGCGAAGTGTCGCTTCTTTCGCATCGAACGGAATCTTGCCCTTGTTCATCGCGCCGAGCGGCGAGAAATTCCAGCCGATCACGTGAAACAACGATTGCCGGTAACTGACTTCGGGATCGGTATTCATATGCGCCAGCGCGCTGCCCGCGCTCACCATCACGGCGCCGCAAACCAAAACCAAACGGGAAATTTTCATGCGCCTCTCCGGTCATGCCGGACGATCCGGCGCGTGGAGTTTAGCAAGCCGCAACCCCGCGCGCGCAATTGCATACTAATCACGTCGAGTCGACGTTCGCGCCGTATGATGTGTCATCCCTCAACCCGGAGTTCGCCATGAAATTACGTCATCTGTTTGTTTTGCTGGCCACGTTTTCTGCCGCTTCAGCGCTCGCCGCGCCGACCGCCAAACCGGTCACTTACAAGATCGGCGATGCCGAGTATCAAGGCCAACTGGTTTACGACGATGCCGTGAAAACGCCGCGGCCGGGCCTCGTGATGGTGCCGAACTGGTACGGCATCAATACGACTGCCATCGAAAAAGCCAAGTTGATCGCCGGCAGCGAATACGTGATTTTCCTCGCCGACATGTACGGCAAGGAAGCGAAAGTCACGGATGATGCCAGCGCCCAGGCTGCGGTCAAACCGCTGTACGCGGATCGCGAATTGATGCGCACACGCATCACGGCCGGCCTCGCGCAATTGCGGGCGCAGATCGGCAAGGCGCCGATCGATGCGAAAAAAATCGGCGCGATCGGCTTCTGTTTCGGCGGATCGGCCGTGCTCGATCTCGGCCGTGCCGGCGCGGACATCGCCGCCATCGTCACCTTCCACGGCCAGCTCTCCACCGATAAACCCGAGCTAGCCAAGAACATCAAGGCCAAGGTGCTGGTATTGAACGGCGCCGATGACAAAGGCGTCGGCAAGCAGGTCGACGGTTTCGAGAAGGAAATGACCGACGCCGGCGTCGACTGGCAGTTCGTCAATTTCAGCGGCGCCGTGCATTGTTTTACCGAAACCGAATCGAATTCACCGGGCTGCAAATACGACGCGAAGGTTTCAAAACGCGCGTATGTGATGATGCATAACCTGCTGGGTGAGGCGTTTGCGGGGCGTTGAGTCGGATACCTGATTCCCAATGAACATAATTGGAATTTCCTTGCTAGGATGCGCCGTTCTGGCAGCTACGCTGGCAGCTTGCACATCGGTGGGCGGTGGCGTAAACCGCATTCAAATTATCGATGTTGGGGACATAAGGACACCTCGGGATCTTCAGCTTGGTCAGACAAGCAGCCAAGCCGGCATTGATTCTTTCACACACCCTGACGGGATCTGGGCAGTCGCTATGGATCTTAACTATTCGACTGGTCTGGTTACGGTTGTCGCACGCTCGGATGGATCGGCGAGCATCTATGCAGGGAAAAATGGCGCGGAGATTCGTAGTGCGGGTAGTCCCGCGGTTCGCTATGCAGTCAAGCAAGCTGTAGCTCTTGCAGATTTGAAACGCCACACATTGCGCAACACTGAGGATAAAAATCCGCCGCCCGTCGGCAGCACGCGATTTTTTGTGTTGTCGACACGGGGATTGCTCTCAACGCAGCCAATTCAGACCGAATCTTTAACAAAGGCGGATCAGCCTTATTTCCAACTATTCTCGAGCATGCATGACGTCATCATGCTTTTGCGCGCAGAGCCGGAGATATAGACGTCTGTTCGACACTCGCCGCACGAAGGCCATGGATAAAAGGAAAATCGTGCTCGCGCGGGTCATGAGCACTGACACTTGACATTTGTATCCTGCGGGATACAATGTGACTATGCGAGTACAGACAACGGAAGTCTATCGAGATTGGATCAACGCCCTGAAAGATCGCGTCGGTCGTGCTCGAATCCAGATGCGTGTAGATCGGCTGGCTCACGGTAATCCTGGGCAACATCGCAACCTGACGGGTGGGGTCTCCGAGTTGAAAGTCGATATTGGCCCGGGTTATCGCGTCTACTACACCGAGAAAAATGGCGAGCTTATCGTCCTGCTCGTCGGCGGTGACAAGTCGAGTCAGCAACAAGACATACGGATCGCTATGACACTTGCGAAAAACCTTTAGGAGTTATCCGAAATGCTCAAGGCTGCTTCCAAAAAAATTCCCAAGACCAAGACTGTGGCTTACGACGTGGCCGAGCAGCTGCGTACGCCTGAGGAGATGGCGGCTTACCTCGATGCGTGGCTGACTGATGCGCCTGATGATGCCGCGGGTATTGCGCGTGCGCTCGGTGACATCGCGCGTGCGAAGGGTATGTCGCAGGTGGCGCGCGATGCGGGCCTCAGTCGCGAAAGTCTTTACAAGGCGCTGGGCGAGAACGGTAATCCGACTTTTGCGACTGTGCTCAAAGTCGCTCGCGCGCTTGGTTTGCGTCTGCATGCCGACGCTGCGATTTGACGTTACGCGATTCCGCAAATAAGCGACGGACCAAACAGCAATTCGTTGTACTCAATACCCGCGATTCACCGCATAGTCCGCCAGCGCCAGCAACGCATCACGCGCATCTGATGCTGGCAAAATCCGCAACGCACTCTTCGCCGATTCGGCATAATCCAGCGCCTTCGTCCGACTCAGTTCCAGCGCGCCGGAATCGTGGATCGCGGCGACGATATTCTCCAGCGAATCCAGTCCGCCGCTCTCAATCGCGCGGCGCATCGAAGCGGCTTGTTCGGGTTTGCTGCGCTGGATCGCGTAGATCAGCGGCAGGGTCGGTTTGCCTTCGGCGAGATCGTCGCCGATGTTCTTGCCGAGCGTGTCGCTGTCCGATACATAATCGAGCACATCGTCGGCGATCTGGAACGCAAAACCCAGATGCAAACCGTATAGCGCGAGTGCTTCTTCCTGTTCGCGCGGCAGGCCGCCGAGCACCGCGCCGAGTCGTGTCGCGGCCGAAAACAACACCGCCGTCTTGCGTTCGATCACCTGCAGGTACGCGGCTTCGTCGGTGTCGGGATTGTTGATGTGCAGCAGCTGCAGCACTTCGCCTTCGGCGATCGCGTTGGTCGTGTCCGCGAGGATTTTCATCACGCGCATGCGCTCGAGTTCGACCATGAGCTGGAACGCACGCGAATACAGAAAATCGCCGACCAGCACACTCGCCGCATTGCCCCACACCGCGTTGGCGGTCTTGCGGCCGCGGCGCAGATCGGACTCGTCGACCACATCGTCGTGCAGCAGGGTGGCGGTATGGATGAACTCGACCACGGCGGCGAGCTGGATGTGTTCGTCGCCTGCATACGACGCAGCCTGCGCGGCGAGCAGCACCAGCATCGGGCGCAGACGCTTGCCGCCGCTGCCGATGATGTGCGCGCCGATCTGGTTGATCAGCACGACATCGGACGCCAGCCGCGCGCGGATCAGCGTATTCACCGCTGCCATGTCGTTGGCGACCAGCGCCTGCACCGCGGCGAAGCCGGTCGTGGCGGATGCGGCAGTCGTTGGAGTTGCGGTGGAATTCAAGAGCGCTGCCTTGCCGATAGGAATACAGCGATTATAGCGGGCGGCGCAGGCCGGCGGGAGGCGACATCGTCATCGACGTGGCCGCTGCAATTACGGCGCGCCCCATAATTCGTCGGGGCACGACACCATGCCGTTTTCGAAACGTAGCGGATGCGGCCGATCGCTGCTCAGGAATACCGGCCCGTCCAGATCGACGATGTTGCACAGCTGCCCGACCAGAAACGCCGGCGCCATCGCGAGCGAGGTGCCGATCATGTTGCCGACCATCACCTCGCGCCCGAGTCGGCGTGCCGCACGCGCCATCGCCAATCCTTCGGTCAGGCCGCCGCATTTGTCGAGCTTGATATTGATCACATCGAAGCGGTTTGCGAGTCGCGCGAGATCGGCTAGGCCTTGCACGCTTTCGTCGGCGGCGATCGGGATCGGCGAGTGCAAATGTTCGAGTTGCGCTTCACGCCCGACCGGAAACGGTTGTTCGATCAACGCCACGCGCGCCTCTTGCAACACCGGCAGCAACTGCCGCAGCAAGGTCGGCGTGAAACCTTGATTGGCATCGATACCGAGCCACACGTCGGGCCGCGCCGCGCGCACGGCGCGAACGCGATCGGCATCGTGTACCTCGCCGGTGAGCTTGATCTTGATCGCTTTGGCCTGCGCATAGGCGCGTGCATCGCTGGCCATTTTCTCGGGATCGTTGGCGCCGACGGTGAACGTGGTCAGCAACGCGCGCGGCGGTTCCAGATCCGCGATCTGCCACGCGCTGCGACCCGTCAGTTTTGCTTCGAGATCCCACAACGCGCAGTCGATGGCGTTGCGTGCACCGCCGGTCGGCAGCAGCTGCTGCAGCGAATCGCGATCGAGTCCGGCTTCGATGGTCGAGCGCACTGCCTCGATTTGTCGCACCACGCCGAACACATCGTCGTCGTCGCGGTAATACACACCCGACGCCTCGCCACGGCCGACATGGCCGTCTTTTTCCAGCGTGACCACGACGACGTCGGTATCGACCATCGTGCTGCCGGTGATATGAAACGGTTGCAGCAATGGAAATTTTTCGATCACGACATGCAGCGTGATACGTTCGAATCGCGGTGCGCTCATTTTGTCGCTGTCGTGCCGAACGCGGCATCGAGTGCATCGATAAAACGATCGACGCCATCGCGGATCGGATCGGCGCACGGCAATCCGGTTTCCGCTTCGATGCTCGCGCGTTGACGCGCGAAATCCGCATCGGATATCCCGGAGGCATTCACCGCGATCCCAATGCAGCGCACATCAGGATTGGTCAGTCGCGCGGCCTCGACATAACGCGCGATGCAGGTCGCGAGCGGCGGAATCGGATAGTCCGCAAGGCCATCGATCGTTGTGCGCGACAGGTCATGACACAGCACCAGCGCATCGGCCTGCGTGCCGTGCAGCAGGCCGAGCGTGACGCCGGCGTAACTCGGGTGAAACAGCGAGCCTTGTCCTTCGACGATATCCCAATGATCGGCATCGTTCGCCGGCGACAACAGTTCCGCCGCACCGGCGACAAAATCGCACACCACCGCATCGATCGGAATACCGCTGCCGTCGATCATGATGCCGGTCTGGCCGGTCGCGCGGAAACTGGATTTGCGGCCGCGTTCGCGCAGGCTGCGATCGATCGCGAGCGCGGTATATTTTTTGCCGACCGCGCAATCGGTGCCGACCGTCAGCAAACGTCGGCCAGATCGCTTTGCGCCGGTCGCGACCGTGAGGTCGACCGGCGGCACACGCACATCGATCAGGCGCGCGCCGTGCGCGGCGGCGAGTTCGGCCAATCCCGGAATCGCGCCGAGCCGCGTATGCAGACCGCTGACGATATCGAACCCGAGTCGTGTCGCCTCGCGCAGCGATTCGATCCAGTGCGGCTGAAATGCGCCGCCCATCGGCGCGACGCCGATGACCAGGCTGCGCACGCCGAGCTCTCTGGCCTGTTCCAGGCTGAGATCGGGCAGGCCGGTATCGGCCGCGCAACCGGGCAGGCGAAATTGGCCGCGACAAAGTTCGCGGCGCCAATAGGCGATGCCGATCGCGGTCTTGGCATCGGTCGCCGACGGCGTATCGCCGAGAAACAGCAAATAAGGTGTTCGCAAAACGGGCAGCATTTTTCCCCCTGACGATTTTCTCTTCGCGCCAACGACTCACGTGATCAGGGTTTGATCATAATGTGTGTCATCGAACTTATGCAATAAAAGTTATTTGAATAACATTGTTGAATGCTGCATACGGCGCGCTGGCGGTCAGGCGGATGTTGTTGTGGCATTGAACACAGAAATTTATTCTGTTATATAACTAACAGATTGGCAAACCCGTCGATGCCATGTAAACGACACGGCAAGATCAGTGTCTCCGGAAAGAAGATACGTGTGAGGAGTTGGACTTGAGCGTGATGCCACGATTTTGCTTTGCCGCTTTGACAGCCTGGCTGCTGGCTGCGCCCGTTGCCTGGGCGCAGGACGGCAGCCATTCCGCTGCGGCAGACACCACGGTAATCATCAACGCGCAGCTGGCCGATGGCAGTGGTGCGCCGCTCAAGAAAAACAGCTTGCGCATCCGCGGCGATCGCATCGTGCAGATTGGCGATTTCAAGCCGCAGCGGGACGAGCATGTCATCGACGCGCGTGGCCTCGTGCTCGCGCCGGGTTTCATCGACATCCACAACCATTCGGATCGCGGCATCAAGAACGATCCGCTCGCCGAGACGCAGATCTCGCAAGGCATCACCACGGCGATCCTCGGCCCCGACGGCGATTCGCCATGGCCGATCGCCGACTGGATAACCGAGCGCCGGAAAAATCCGGCGGCGTTGAATCTCGCCGTGATGGCCGGTCACGCCACCGTGCGCGAACTCGTGCTCGGCAAGGATTACCAACGCATCGCGACGGCGCCGGAAATCGCGAAAATGACGACGCTGGTCGAGCAGGGCATGAGCGAGGGCGCGATCGGTTTGTCCAGCGGGCTCGAATACGATATCGCCAGTTACGCCGGCACCGACGAGGTGATCGCAATGGCGAAAGTCGCCGCGAAACACGGCGGTTTCTACATGACCCATATCCGCGACGAGGCCGACAAGGCGTTTGCCGCGCTCGATGAAGAAATCGCGATCGGCGAAGGCGCGCACATTGCGATCGAGCATTCGCATATCAAGCTCGGCACCGTCGGCGTGTGGGGCAAGGCGCCGCAATATATCCGCGTGATCGAAGCGGCGCGCAAACGCGGTGTGGATTTTCTCGCTGACTGCTATCCGTACGATGCGTGGCACGCCAACATCAAGGTGCTTGTGCCCGACAAGAAATACGAAGACGCACAAAGCGTGGCGCGTGCGCTGGCTGATGTCGGCGGCGCGGGCAACGTGACGATCACCGAATTTTCGCCGAACCGCGACTACGAACAGCACACCATCGATGCGCTGGCGAAAACCGCGAACATCACGCCGGTTGAGATGTTCATCCGCATCATCCGCGCCGGCGATGTGGCCAATACCGAAGCGATCGTGATCGGCAAATCGATGACCGACGCCGACATCAAGGCGTTCTATCAGCGGCCGTGGGTGATGGTGGCGAGCGACGGCGGCATCGGCGGAAAACATCCGCGCGGCGCAGGCACGTTTCCACGCGTGCTCGGGCTTTTTGTGCGCGAGAAACACTGGCTGAGCTTGCCCGAAGCGATCCGCAAAATGACGTCGCTGCCCGCGCAGCGGCTCGGCTGGAAAGATCGCGGCATATTGCGCGAAGGCGCGATCGCCGATCTGGTGTTGTTCAATCCCGCCACCGTGATCGATCGTTCGACGTTTGCCAAACCGGGCGAGATCGCGACCGGCATCGAAACCGTTTTCGTGAATGGCGCCATCGTCTGGAGCGAGGGCAAGGCCACCGGAAAACGTCCGGGCCGCGTGTTGTCGAAATGATGACGCGGCTGTTCGCGCGAAAATCGATCGAGGCGTTGACGCAAGACGCCGACGCGCTCGAATCCGGCGCGGCGCTGCCGCGAAGCTTGAGTCTTTTCAGCCTGACCTGCTTCGGCGTCGGCAGCACGATCGGCGCGGGCATCTTCGTGCTGACCGGCACGGTCGCCGCTGAACACGCCGGTCCAGCGGTGGTGCTGTCGTTCGTGCTCGCGAGTTTTGCCTGCGCGCTGGCCGGGCTTTGCTATGCAGAATTCGCCGGCATGGTGCCGGTGGCGGGCAGCGCCTACACCTATGCCTATGCCACGCTCGGCGAGCTCGTGGCGTGGATCATCGGCTGGTGCCTGATCCTGGAATATCTGTTCGCGAGCGCGCTGGTGGCGATCGGCTGGTCGGGTTATGCGGTGTCGATGGCGGCGGATTTCGGCGTGGTTCTGTCGCCCGCATTCACGCAGGCGCCGCTCGATGTGACCGCGGCCGGACTCGTGTTTACCGGTGCGGTGATCAACCTGCCGGCGGTCGCGGTGGTGGCGTTGTGCACCGGCTTGTTGCTGGCCGGCACACGCACATCGGCGCGCGTGAACGACATCATCGTCGTGGCGAAAGTCGTGGTGATCCTGGTCGTCGGCATCGCCGGATTATTGTATGCAAACGGTAATCACTGGTCGCCGATGATCCCATCGAATACCGGTACTTTCGGCGATTTCGGCATCAGCGGCGTGGTCACGGGATCAGCGATCGTGTTTTATGCCTACGTCGGATTCGATGCGGTGTCGACGATGGCGCAGGAGACGCACAACCCGCGCCGCAACGTGCCGCTCGCCTTGATCGCCTC
>JANXUW010000124.1 GCA_025351985.1 Pseudolysobacter sp. | reverse complement strand
GCAGAGCCGCGAATTTCTTGAGCTGGATGCGCCAACGACAGCGATTCCTGCGCCACCGGGCATCGTGCGCGAGCCTTCGCATTGTCCCAACTGCAAACATGCGCTTGGGGTCTTTGAAAATATTCCGCTACTGAGCTGGCTGGTACTGCGCGGCCGCTGTCGACACTGCCAAGCGCCCATTTCGATTCAGTACCCACTCGTTGAATTGTTGACTGGCATCGCTTCCGCGGTGATCGTGTGGAAATTCGGCGTGACCTATCAGGCCGCAGCGGGACTGGTATTTAGCTGGACGCTGATCGCCCTTGGCGGCATCGACGCACGCACGCAATTGCTGCCGGATAATCTTACGTTGCCATTGCTCTGGCTCGGACTGCTTATCGCGTTGGTTCCGCTATTTGTCGATGGCAACAGCAGCATCCTCGGTGCGGTCGTCGGTTATCTCAGCCTGTGGTCGGTGTACTGGCTGTTCAAGCTGCTAACGGGCAAAGAAGGCATGGGCCACGGCGATTTCAAACTGCTGGCCGCGCTCGGCGCATGGATGGGCTGGACCAGCATCCTGCCGGTCGTGTTGCTGTCGTCGCTGGTCGGCGCCTTGATCGGTGGCGGCCTGATGCTGCTGCGCGGACAGGATCGCTCCATTCCATTCGCCTTCGGCCCGTTCATCGCGATTGCGGGCTGGGTGCAGTTTGTGTGGGGCGCCGAAATCATCGCGTTATGGCAGCACACGATGGGATTAGGGTGAGTTCAATCGCAGCTGATCGGTCGCGATTTGTCGTTGCGATCACCGGCGGCATTGCATCAGGCAAGAGCGCAGTTTCGCGCCAATTCGAGCGGTTCGGCATGAGTGTGCATGATGCGGATCTGATCGCACACGAGCTGGTAGCGCCGGGGCAACCGGCATTGCTGGATATCGTGCATGTGTTCGGCGTCAACGCACTCATGACAACTGGCGAACTCGATCGCAAATACATGCGTGAACGCGTATTCACCAGCCCGCAACAGCGACGGGAACTCGAAGCGATCCTGCATCCACGTGTGCGCGACGAGCTTCGCGCACGGGTGTTTCGCGACGCATCGGCCTACAGCATTCTGGCGATTCCGCTATTGGTCGAATCCGCGCACGGCTACGACTGGATAAATCGCGTGCTGGTCATTGATGTGCCCGAGGCGCTGCAGATCAAACGTCTGCTGCAACGCGACGGCATCACCGCGGAACTTGCGCAGCAGATTCTGGCAGCGCAAGCGAGTCGCTCGACGCGTCTCGCACGAGCCGACGATGTCATCGAAAACACCGGTACCCTGGATGAGCTGAATTCAGCGGTTATGCGATTGCATCAACGTTATCTGGCGCTGGCATCCAGCTAACGGCTGAATCAACTGCGTCGGAATTTCGCGCAGGTTTTCGCGTGTCTTATCGTCTAACTCCAGTACGTCGAAATACCCGCCACACCGTGCGCGCCGTGCGCACGCGCTGTAGCGACGTCTGCGGAGCGCAAGCCACCGAGCGCATACACCGGCAGCGCTGCCTGTGTGCAAAGCGCAGCGAAGCCGTCCCAGCCCATGCCAGGCGCATGTGGATGACTGTTCGTCGGCGACACTGGCGAGAGAGTGACGAAATCCACGCCGATCGCCATCGCGTGTTGCAACTCGATCTCGTTGTGGCACGAAGCTCCGACCCACTGATCAACCGGCAGCGGTCGCGACGTAAGTTGCATCAATTGCGCTGACATCAAATGGACGCCGTCCAGTCCGAATTCCCGCACCATCGCTATGTCCCCATTCAACAGCAATTGAGCATTTGCCCTGCGACAACGATCCAGCACCGCTGGAACCAGTTCGCGCAATAATTCGGGCGATAGAGTTTTACCGCGCAGTTGCACCAGACGCACACCGCGTGCGAGCAGACGATCCAGTGCCGATAGAAACTCTGCGGGATTTGTCGCCTCGGGCGAAATCGCATATTCGTGCGGCAGCTTCAGCGCCGCCAGCACCGGGCGATCCGCCGGCGGCATATCCGCACCGGACAATTCCGCGAGCGCGTGCCACTGCAGTTGCTGGCCCTCGCACGAGCTCGGCTCACCGCTGTAACTGAGCACGTCGAACACATCCAACACGATGTCTTTGTCCGGGTAATACCACGGAATGCGAATCAACCGTTGCATCGCCGTAGTGTGGATGCCCAGCTCTTCATGCAGCTCACGCGACAGTGCTTGTTCCGGAGTTTCACCGGCTTCGAGTTTTCCACCCGGATATTCCCACAAGCCCGCCAGATGTTTTCCTGGCGGTCGTTGCGCCAACAAAATGCGTCCGCGCGCATCGCGTATCACGCCGGCAACGACATACATTGGCGTTTTTTTCATACGCGTTGCCTTTGTCCAGACATGAGCGAGCCGCGCTGAATTCAGCACGGCTCCGGAGTTATTTCAGACGATGTCGCAAGCCGATGATGCTCGCGATGTATTACGCGCCGACGGCAGAATACTCAGGCCAATCGTCCGTGACACTGCTTGAATTTCTTGCCCGAACCGCACGGGCACGGATCGTTGCGACCGACCTTCGGCGCCTCACGCGTGAGCGGCTGCGAATCCGGCGTGACTGCGGCGGGCGGCGCGCCTTCCGGCTGGTAACCATTCGCGTCGGCATGCTGGAATTGCAACGGAACACGTTCCTGCTGCAGGCGCTGCTGTTCTTCCATCGCCGCGACTTCTTCCTCGCTGCGCACACGCACGCGCGCGAGCATCGTCACGACTTCGCTCTTGACGCGTTCGAGCATGGTCTGGAACAGCTCGAACGATTCGCGCTGGAATTCCTGCTTCGGCTGCTTCTGCGCATAACCTCGCAGATAAATGCCTTGGCGCAAATAATCCATGCTCGACAGATGTTCTTTCCAGGTGGTGTCGAGCACGGTCAGCATGACGTGCTTTTCGAGTGCGCGCATGACTTCGGAGGTGACTAGCGTTTCCTTCTCGCGGAAGTAGCGCTCCATCTGCGCGATGACATGATCGCGCACATCGTCGGCGTCGAGTTCCTTCTGATCCTCGGCCCAATGTTTCAGGTCGAGCTGCAGACCGAAATCGTCGTCCAGCGCTTTTTCCAGATCACCCAGTCGCCATTGCTCGTCGATGCTGTTTTGCGGCACGTATTTGCGGCACAGATCGGAGAACACGTCGT
>JANXUW010000123.1 GCA_025351985.1 Pseudolysobacter sp. | reverse complement strand
ATTTTGATTTTGGGATCAGATCACGATGGATCCCAGCCTGCGCTGGGATGACGAGCTAAATAGAGTGCATGGCTCAACGCTGCACTGCGCCGTCCACCGCGACGCTCGGCGCCATAATGCGATCGATCCACGCGATCGCGACCGCCGACACCACGAAGGTCAGATGGATCACCGTCTGCCACAACATTTCCTGCGTCGTCTTGGTGTCGGCCTCGATGAAAGTCTTGAGCAGGTGGATCGACGAGATGCCGATGATCGCCGTGGCGAGCTTGACCTTGAGCACTGCCGCGTTGACGTGCGACAGCCACTCGGGCTGATCCGGATGACCTTCCAGATTCAGGCGCGAAACGAAGGTTTCGTAACCGCCGACGATCACCATGATCAGCAGGTTCGAGATCATCACCACGTCGATCAGACCGAGCACGCTGAGCATGATCGCCACTTCGGGCGAGTGCGATGAGCCGTCCGCCACCGCGTTGCCGTTGACCAGCGTTTGCGCAAGCAGGTGCCAGAGTTCGCGCGCGAACTGCACGACATAAACGCCTTGCGCCACGATCAGGCCGAAGTACAACGGCAGCTGCAGCCAGCGTGAGGAAAAAATCAGCGCGGGCAGCAACTGCATGCGGGGATTGGATGGTTTTGTCATGTGCAACTATCTCCTGTATTGAACCGGCCGCAATTTTAGCAGCTGCGCGATTTTAGCAGCACAGTGCGACACGGAAATTACCTGCCGATACTGAGAAAAAAACCTCGCCGCACTTCTGCGTGCGGCAGCGACGCATGCACAACGTGTTCGCCGATTTGATCTGGCAGGTGTGCGCTTCACTATAATGCGGCTTCGTCGATTTCCGATCGGGCAGCATGGCTGGCAACACATCTTCCAATCCGTTGCAGCAATTCCAGCAGGCGCAGGCACTGCATCGCGCTGGAAAATTCGGCCTCGCCGAAAGTCACTATCTGCGCGTGGTCAAGCTCGATCCCGCGCATGCGGATGCATGGCATTTGCTTGGCGTGCTCGCGTACCAGACCGGCAATACGCTGAAGGCGATCAAGCATTATCGACGCGCTGTGGAACTGCGTCCGGGCTTCGCCCAGGCCTTCAACAACCTGGCGCTCGCACACAAGGCGCGCGGTGAAAATGCGGCAGCGTTGCAGGCATTCGATCGTGCGTTGACGATACGGCCGGAATACGTCGAGGCGGCATTCAATGTCGCGCTGCTGCACGAGGCCGACGGCAATGCGGCGGCGGCGGAACAGGCGTATCGACACGCGCTGGCGACACGCGCGGATTATCTCGATGCGCTGATCAATCTCGGCAACCTGCTGCGTCGCCAGCAGCGTTTGGATGAGGCGCGCGATCTGCTTGCGCCGGCGCAACGTGCGCATGCCGAACATGCCGCGCTGAGCGGAAATCTCGCGCTCGTTCAACTCGATCTCGGCGACTACGCGCAGGCGCGCAGTCTTGGCGCCACCGCCGCCCGACTCGCGCCGCAAGAGGCGCGCTGGTGGGAAGTGCAAGGCGTCGCCGCACGATTGCAGAACGATCTCGATGCCGCGTTGCCGTTGCTCGCGCGCGCCTGCGAACTCGCGCCCGATGACGCGGGCAAGCAGTTCGAGTACGGCCTCGCGCTGGAGTCCGCCGGTGACTACACGCGCGCCGGTACGGTACTGGCAAAGGCGCGCGCCGCCGAACCGCGATGGCAGCGCCTGTGCTGGAGCGAACGTTTGCTGCTGCCGGTAATGCCGGCGGATGAAGCTGCGGTCGACGCCGCGCTCGCACGCTTCGCGCAAGGCCTCGAAGATCTGCACGCCGACCTCAAACTCGATACGCCCGCGGCGATTGCGGCGGCACTCGATGCGGCGGCGGCAACGTGTCCGTTCCAGTTGCATTATCTGCCGCGTGATAACAGTAACCTGCAGCGGCGTTACGCCGAACTGGTGCAGCGCGTGGCGCTGGCCGCGGCGCCGGAGTTCGGTGTCGCTCTGCCAAAACGGCAGCGCGCACCGGGCGCGAAACTACGTATCGGTTTTGTCAGCGCGTATCTGCGGACGCATACTGTGGCGCGTTATTTTTCGCGTTATATCACCGATCTCGATACGGCTCTTTTCGAAACCTTCGTCTGGTTTACCGGCGACAGCAGCGATGCGATTACCGACACCATCGCGGCAGCGAGTGCGCATTATCTGCAGACCGATCTGTCGCCGCTCGATCTCGCGCACATCATTCGCGCCGCCGATCTGGATGCGCTGATCTATCTCGATATCGGTCTCGATCCGCGCCAGCTTGTGCTAGCGTCGTGGCGGCTCGCGCCGGTGCAATGCGTGGCTTATGGCCATCCGGTCAGCAGCGGTCTGCACAGCATCGATTATTTCCTCGGCGCCGCTGCGCTCGAACCCGCGCATGCGCAAAATCACTACAGCGAAAAATTGCTGCGCCTGCCGGGGCTCGGTACACAACCGGCGGCACCGGCCGCGCCGGGCGATGGCACGTGGCTGCACGAGACATCGCCCGGCAGACCGGTGCTGCTGTGCCTGCAGAATCCGATCAAGCTCGTGCCGGAATTCGACCAAATTCTCGCGCGCATCGCCATGCGCAGCGGCGCACGCATCGTGTTGTTCGATCGTTGCACGCATCTTGCGCAAGCTTTCATGCGCCGCATCGCGCCGGCGTTTG
>JANXUW010000006.1 GCA_025351985.1 Pseudolysobacter sp. | reverse complement strand
TCAAGAACCGCATCGTGTTTTCGGGCCTCGTCACGCCGGAAGATCCGTCCGCTTGCGCCACCGCGGCAGGCTGTCCGATCCGTACCGCGCTGGCGCCGTATCCTTCAGTCGGACAGGCGGCATTTTTTACCAACGCGGTGAATACTTCGACCAAAGGTATCGATCTCGTCGCCGATTACACCTTCACCCTCGACAACAGCGCCAAGCTCGATTTCGGCGTGGCCAGCAACTACGGCACGACGCGTGTGACCAAGCGCAACACATCGTCGAATATTCTGTCGCCAGAAGTGATCTTCGACGATACCCAAGTGACCTTGATCGAACGCGGTCAACCGCATCTGCATCATGTGTTGTCGAGTTCGGTGAATTACGATAAGTGGTTCGCCAGCCTGCGCTTCAATTATTTCGGTTCGGTGCAGGGACAGTCGTATACGCCCGGCGAAATCCAGACGTGGCGCGGCAAGTGGCTGACCGATCTAGACCTGCGTTATTCGATCACACCGAAGATGAGCATCAGCATCGGTGCGAACAACGCATTCAACGTGCAACCGGATCGCTGGACCGTGCCGCAGGCGTTGACCGACTGGGTGCCGTACGGTTTTACGCGTTGTTATGAAACCTGCCCGTTCGGTTTGAACGGCGCGTATTACTACACCCGCTTCGATTTCGCGTTCTAGGCGACGGCCGAATCGCGGCATCTTTGTACCTCATCCCGGCCCGCACGGGATGAGGTTTTTTACGCCAGCCTGACCGCGACTCAGCAACTGATCTGCACAATCGATCAATCAGACTTGCCATCCGGTTCGGCATGCGCGCGGCGCAACTGCTAAGCTCAGCGCCCCATCGAACAACAGAATCGGCATGAGCACAGGGACGTTTTTCTGGCACGATTACGAAACCTTCGGTGCCGATCCGCGCCGTGATCGGCCGTCGCAATTCGCCGGTATTCGCACCACGCTCGATCTCGAAATTGTCGGTGAGCCGCTGCAGCTGTATTGCCAGCCGCCACGCGATGTCTTGCCGCATCCCGAAGCGTGTTTGCTGACCGGCATCACACCACAAATTGCCGCGCGCGAAGGCGTGCTCGAAACCGAATTCGCCGCGCGCATTCACGAGGCGCTGGCCGAACCGGGCACCTGCGGCGTCGGCTACAACTCGCTGCGTTTCGACGATGAAGTCACGCGGCATTTGCTGTATCGAAATTTCCACGATCCGTATGCGCGCGAATGGGAACACGGAAATTCACGCTGGGATCTGATCGACCTGCTGCGTTTGTGCTACGCGTTGCGACCGGACGGTGTGCACTGGCCGCTGCGCGATGACGGTGTACCGAGTTTTCGGCTCGGCGATTTGACCGCGGCGAATCATCTCGTACATGCCAACGCGCACGATGCATTGTCCGACGTGCACGCGACCATTGCGCTCGCGGGCCTGATCCGCGTGCGCCAGCCCAGACTGTTCAATTATTTTTTCGAACTGCGTCGAAAACAAAAAGTATTCGGCCTGCTCGACTACACGCACATGACGCCGCTACTGCACGCATCATCGCGTTATCCGGCAACGCGCGGTTGCCTCGCGATGATCGCACCGCTGAGCGCGCATCCGACCCAGCCCAACGGCGTGATCGTGATTGATCTCGACAGCGATCCGACCGACTTGATCGAACTCGACGCCGAGGATATTGCCGATCGCGTATTCACGCCGCGCGCCGATCTGCCCGAAGATGTTGCGCGCATTCCGCTGAAAACCGTGCATGCGAATCGCTCGCCCGCGCTCGCGCCGTTGTCGGCGTTAAACGGTGTCGATCTCGCCCGCATCCAGCTCGATCCCGAACGCTGCCAGCGCCATCTGACGATGCTGCGCGAAACGGACGGTATTGCCGAAAAAGTGCGCAAGGTTTTCGCGGCAACGACACCGTTCGATGCCGCCGCCGATCCCGAGCTTGCGCTGTACGCAGGATTTCCGAGCGACGCCGACAAACGTTCGATGCGCGAGGTGAGGCATTTGTCGCCGCAGTTGCTCGCCACACAGACGCCGGTATTTCGCGACGAACGTTATGCCGAGCTGCTGTTTCGTTACCGTGCGCGCAATTTCCCGGACACACTCAACCCGGTCGAGCGCAAGCGTTGGCACGCTTTCCGCCAGACGCGGCTGACCACACAATCGCCCGGCACAACACTGACGCTCGCCGATTATTTTGCGATCATCGCGACGCATCGCGAGAATGCGGATTTGCCATCATCACAACACGCCGTGCTCGATGCATTGGATGCATGGGGCCAGGAATTATCACGAGAGATCACATGAGTTCGACTGCCTATTTCGACAAAAAAAGTCTGCGTTTCTTGCAGGATCTGGCGCTCAACAATGATCGTGTCTGGTTCGCCGAAAACAAACAGCGTTACGAAGAAACCGTGCGCCAGCCGTATCTGCGCCTGATCGCCGACATGGTCGAACCGCTCGCGAAAATCAGCTCGCATTTTCGCGCCGATCCGCGCGCGCAGGGCGGTTCGCTGTTTCGCATTTATCGCGACACGCGTTTCGCCGGCGACAAGCGGCCATACAAGACGCACGCCGGCGCGCGTTTTTTCCACGAGCGCCATCGCGAAGTCGCCGCGCCGTCGTTCTATCTGCACATCGAGCCGAGAGCGTGTTTTGTGGCTGGCGGTTTGTGGCACCCGGAATCGACAACACTGAAACGCGTGCGTGAGTTCCTCGTCGAGAATCCGGCGAGCTGGAAAAAGGCCGTGCACAACAAGAATTTCGAGCAACGTTTTGGCCTCGGCGGCGAATCGCTGACGCGTCCACCGCGCGGATATCCGATTGACCACGAGCTCATCGAAGACATCAAACGCAAGGACTTCATCGCCGTGGAAGCGTTCACCGATAAAGTCGCGTGTTCGACCGAGCTGCGCGATGTGGTCGTCGCCGGTTGCAAGGGACTGGCACCGATGATCGATTATCTGTGCGCCGCGCTCGATCTGGAGTTTTGATTGCGCCACTGAAACTCTTCTCTTTTTTTTGGAGCAAAAGCTGCCAATGGCATCCGCAACAATCAAGCTTTTTCTACCCCATGGAGATGCCAAGCGTCTTCGGGTCGGCGAGGTATCCAACTGGACTGGAAAGGCTCTCGCTGCGCCACGGACGGAGCTGGACGATCTGCTGCTCCGCGAAGAACTCGAAAACTCCGGTGTCTATTTCCTGTTTGGCGCTGATCCCGAAAGTGGCGAGCTGCTGGCTTACATCGGCGAAGCCGAGGTGATCCGGGATCGTCTCAAACAACACAAAGCCAAGGATTTCTGGAGTTCGGTCGTCGTATTCGTCAGCAAAGACGAGAACCTCACGAAAGCTCACATCCGGTTTCTTGAAAATCGGGTGATGCATGAATCAAAGCTCGCCGGCCGTTACAAATTGGAGAACGCTAATTCGAGCAACCCTAAATTGCCCGAGTCGGACCGCGAAGATATGGAGGTCTATCTTTCACGCATACGTCAAATGCTACCTGTGCTCGGTTCCGACCTGCTCACACCAATAGGCGGATCGGTCAAAACGACAAAAGTGGAAAAAGAACTTTTTTGCAAAATCAAGAACGTTGTCGCGCACGGACGGCGTACCGAGGAAGGCTTTGTGGTTTTCCAAAACTCCACCGCAGTTTTAATCGAACGTCCGTCCGCAGAAACTCAGCATCCCGCCATACTGGCGCATCGAAAAAAACTTATCCAAAACGGAACCCTCGTCCAATCAACCGACGTTTACAAGTTTACGAGAGACACAGAATTCAGTAGCCCAAGTATGGCTGCCGCGATTGTTCACGGTGGTGGTGCAAATGGATTAACGTCTTGGAAAGATGCCAGCGGCAAGACGCTCAAGGAAATCGAGGGCGACTAAGAAGCAATCATCGCAGCTACCCCGAGGACTCAATTCTTCCGCAATGACTTATCGATGACTTGAAATGCACCATAACCCCATCCCCGCCGGCCGTCTGGCCGGTTTTTATTTCACCTACTACGCCGCACTGGGTGCATTCCTGCCGTTCTGGAGTCTGTTCCTGAAGCAACGTGGCCAGAGTGCAGCGGCGATCAGCGTGCTGATCAGCCTGTGGTACGCCACGCGCATCGTCGCACCGAATATCTGGAGTTGGCTCGCGGCGCGCTCGCCACGACCGATCCGCTGGTTGCGTTTTGGTGCTGCGGCAGCGCTGGCAAGTTTCGCGATTTTTCTGTTGCCGCTCGAGTTCGGCGGACTGTTCGCCGCGATGTGCGTTTTCTGTTTCTGCTACAACGCGATCATGCCGCAATTCGAATCATTGACGTTGTCGCACCTCGGCAAACGCAGCGAAAATTATGGCCCGATTCGCGCATGGGGATCGATCGGCTTCGTGCTGATCGTGAGTACGTTCGGACTGTTGTTCGATCATCTTTCGCTGGCCTGGTTGCCGTTGCTGATGTTGCCGTTGTTCGCAGCGATTTTGCTCAGCACGCTAATGAATAATTACGCCGCCGACTATCACATCGAAAACGATGACCACCACGATTTCGGTGCGCGCCTGAAGCAGCGCGAAGTGTTGGTATTTTTTCTGGTCGCGCTGCTCATGTCGATGTCGTTCGGACCGTATTACACGTTTTTTTCGCTGTACCTCGAAGAGAACGGTTATCACCCGTCGGCGCTCGGCACGTATTGGGATATCGGCATTCTCGCCGAGATCGGCGTGTTCTATTTTTCGGCGCGCATCTTCGCGCGTTTCGATCCCGTGCGCGTGCTGCAATTTTCGCTGCTGCTGGCCGCGTTGCGCTGGCTCGTGACCGCGTTGTTCCCACAAAACCTGTGGCTCATGACGCTGGCGCAACTGACTCATGCGATCACGTTCGCCGCATCTTTCGCGGCGTGCATCATCTTGCTCGCGCGTTATTTTCCAGGCCGGCTCAACGGCCATGCGCAGGGCGTTTTCTACGGTTTCAGCTCGGGTATCGGCGGCGTGCTCGGCGCGCTACTGGCCGGACAAGCGTGGCGCATCGGCGGCGGACAACTTGCATTTTTGTTCGGCGCGGCAAGCAGCGCGCTCGCATTTATCGTCGCGATAATCGGCATGGCGGCATCTCGTGAACTCAAGACTTCCCTGCCCTGAGATTTCCTCCACCCATCGATCCAGCACTCGCGCTCGTGTGATGACTGTCAGGACACGTAAAGATTCTTGCGCGCTCGGCCCGGTAATGCCGGGCCTTGTTGTTTGTAGCGCTTGAGCTCACGCCTGGGAAAATGCAAACGCCAGCACATCACGAATGTCATCCGTGTCACTCATGCACATCAGCAGACGTTCGATGCCGAGCGCGACGCCGGCGCATTCGGGAAGACCGGCATCGAGCGCTGTGAGCAGGTTTTCGTCGAGAGGAATCGCGTTGTCGCCACGCGCGATTCGTCGCGTATTGTCGCGCTCGAAACGTGCGCGCTGTTCGTGTGCGTCGGTGAGTTCGTGATAACCGTTGGCGAGCTCCTGGCCGCCGAGATAGACCTCGAAGCGCTCGGTGACCGGCACGATGCCATCGCGAATTTTCGCCAGCGCACATTGGCTGGCCGGATAATCGTACAGCAGCAATAATTGATCCGGCGGCATGCGCGGCTGCAGCAGATGCGTGAGCAATAAATCCAGCCAGTCGTCGCGTGTGAGTCCGTGCGGATCGATGCGAAACTCCTGCAGCGCTTGTTGTAATTGCTGCAGCGAAGCGTGATGTGCATCGAGCCCTAATTCCTGCTGAAAAAATTCGGCGTAGCTGCGCTCGATCACGGTCGCGTTTTTCCTGACCAGCGCAAGCGCGTGGCCGATCAGCGCGGTCACCTCGAGCATCAGCCGGCGATGATCGAAACCGAGCCGATACCATTCCAGCATCGTGAACTCGGGATTATGCCGCCGCCCCGCCTCGCCGTTGCGAAATACACGTCCGAGTTCGTAGCAATCGCCGATGCCCGCCGCCAGCAGGCGTTTCAGCGGAAATTCCGGCGAGGTACGCAGCCAGCGCGTGCGTGTGCCGGCGGCCAGCGATCCGCTGAATTCGGTCCGGAAACTTTCGATATTAGGATCGGTATTGCCGGCCATCGACAGAATTGGTGTTTCGACTTCAAGCACGTCGCGCGAGGCGAAAAAGGCTCGAATCGCCGTATACAAAC
>JANXUW010000110.1 GCA_025351985.1 Pseudolysobacter sp. | reverse complement strand
CAGGCGATCGCCACGGCGACAGGTGCAGCGTTTGAGTGGCTTGCGACCGGCGGCGGCGATCAACGCCGGCGGCGTGGCGGCGGCGATGCGACGCCTGCCGTCGTGGTCGAATCTTTTGCGCAGGATCTCGCCGAAGAATTGCTGCTGGATCGGTTCCGCGCCTTGCCCAAACGCGCGCGCGACCTGCTCAGCTCGCTGTTGGTGGAACTCACCGCGACACGGCGCTGATCAATCCGACCGTTAGCGCTGCTGTAGCTGCGCAGCGCAGAGTAAAAACACCGGTTGCGCTACTGTCCGGCTTCGCCAAAGGGGATAGAGCGACAACGGCGCGCTGGTGGAAAAATACTGTTTCGACACGCTTGTTTTGCGCGAACTGCAGATTCCGATCGCGCATTGTTCAGGCAGCCGGCGACTGTCCAGCGCGCGTTATTGCATCTCTCTCCCACACACTCGCCTGGAGACATGCATGACCGCAGATACTGATCGAGAAACCTTGTGGCAAGCCGTGGTGGATGCGCAGAACGCGTTGTCCAGTGCGATCGCCACGGGCAATGCACGTGCAAGCAGCGACGCGACGATCGCGTTTCGCATCGCACGCACGAACTTCGAACAGCACGTCACCCATCTCGCCGCAAGCACGCCGGTGGCTGCACCCGCCGCGCCGGGCAATCTCAACGGCCATGTCTGGCCGTATCCCGACTACACCGAAACACAAGCGGTGCACGATCAGGCCGCGGCAGCACAAGTCACCGATGCAGGATTGTTTCCGCAGCCATTCGTCGGCCTGTGTTTGTCGGGCGGCGGATCACGCGCCGCGTCGGCGGCGATGGGTGCACTACGCGCGTTGCGTTATCTCGGCTTGCTGGAAAAAGTCACGTTCATTTCCACGGTTTCCGGCGGTGGCTGGGCCGGCGTGCCGTATACGTTCTGCCCCGATGCGATCAGCGACGACGAACTGCTCGGCCCGGTCGTGCTCGATCCATCGCTGCTGACCTGGGACAACGCTTCCGGCAAATCGCAATACGCCTTGAACGTACTCAGCGCGCATGCGATCGGCAGCCTGTGCACACGCGTCGGCATCACCGAATTCATCGAGCAGGTGGTCGAGTTGCACGACAACGGCGTGGCCGATGAGATGTTGTGGAACCGCGCGGTCGGCAAGCTGATTCTCGAACCGTTCGGCCTCGGCGATCAACTCGCCAATGCGGTGCCGACGATGTATTTCAGCTACACGCCGTGGTGGCGTGACAACGTGGTGCGCAAGACCAATCCGGCGCTCAAGGCGCAGGATTTCTACACTGTGCAGATGAGCCCGGGACGCACGCATCGGCCTTATCTGATCACCAACTCGACGTTTTTTTATCCGCCGCCGGCCGACGCCAAGAGTGCAATTCGCGGGCGCAGCGCGGTATTCGACGTCACTGCCGATCCGTATCCGTTCGAGGCGACGCCGATGGTCGCAGGCATGCCGCCGTCGTTCGTCGCACAAGGCAACGGCGGTCGTGATCTCGGCGGCGGATTTATCGATCCGTTTGTGTTCGGATGCAACGCGCCGGCCACGCCACCGCTGCGGCAGATGTTCAACGTGCCGACGCCGCCGGCGCGCTTCGCGCTGTCGGATATCGCCGGCACCAGCAGCTCGGCATATGTCGACGTATTGATCACGCGATATTCGTCGTATTTCCCGTGGGTGGAAAATCTCGATCCGACCTACAGCTACTGGCCGGTGCTCAACGCCGGCACGCCGAAGAACACGGCCACGCCGTATCTGTTCGGCGACGGCGGCATCATGGAAAACACCGCGATCATGGCGATGCTGCGGCGCGGTGTGCCAAACATCCTGAGCGTACTGGCCTGCAACCAGGCGATGCATATCGACAGCCAAGGCGTGATCGTGGTCGACGACATGCTGCCGCCGCTGTTCGGTTATCTGCCGTATCACGCCAGCGACGATCTCGGCAAAAACGGTTACAAACCGCTGTCGTCCGATCCGACATCGTTGGTTCGCTACAACCAGGTGTTCGACTCCGCCGCATTTCTGCCGCTGATCACGCAACTGTGGCAGGCGGCATCGAGCGGCGGTTCGGCGATCTACAAACAGACCGGCCTCGTGGTGCGCGCGAATCCGCGTTTCGGCATCGCCGGCGGCAACAGCGTCAACGTGCTCTGGCTGTACAACAATCTGGTGTCGTCGTGGTATTCGCAGTTGCCGTTCCAGGTGCGTTTCGAAATGGATATCGATCCGCTGCGCTTCTGGAATTTCCCGAATTACGACACGGTCACGCAGCTCAATCTCGACGCGCGCCAGGTCAATCTGCTCGCGCATCTGTGGACGTGGAATTTCGCCAGCGACGTATCGATCAACGGCCGGCCGAGCAATCGCACGCAGGTATCGAGCATGTTTTGAGATCAGGCCGCCACAGCGATTTCAACAGCGAAAATTTTTTGGATGAACGCGCATCGTGTCGGCAACCGTGCCGACACGTTTTTCGGATCGAAGGATATCGGCCATGTTGATCTTTGTCGAAATCGCACTGTGTCTCGCGTTGATCTACGCGCTTGGCGCACTTGTGTGCAGCGTCGTCCACGAAGGCGTGGCGCAAATGTTTGCGCTGCGTTGGAAAAGCCTGAATATCGCGCTCAACGACATGCTCGATCCGGCCGATTACGCCAAGTTCATGGCGCATCCGCTGATCAAGAATCTGTGGGACAGCAGCCGCAAGCCAACGCTGATTCCGAACATGGTCGCCGCACGCGCGATTGTGCATGCGTTCGAGCCGGCGGAGCAAAATCCGATCACCGATGCCAAGGAATTGCTGGCAACGATGCCGGCCGCGTTGCAGCGCCAGATCGTGCCGTTCCTGAGCAAGGAAATCGACAGCGTGCAGGATCTTTATCAGGCCGCGCAAAGCTGGTTCGATAACTCGATGACCGCCGCCAGCGACTGGTATGCGCGACAGGCGCACTGGTTGTCGATCGTCGTTGCGATCCTGTTTGCGATCGCGCTGAATATCGACACCGTGGCGATCGCGACCAAGCTCGCGCAGGAACCGATCGAGCGCGCCGCGCTGGCCGAGCTCGCGCAGAATACAGTCAAGCAATATCAGGAAAATCCGGCGTCGATCTGCCCGGATCTGGCCACGTCCATCGATCCGAAAACACGCCTGACAACGTGTCTGGATTCGTTGACTGCCGTCGGCGGCGACCTGATCGGCTGGAACATGACATCGGCGAATCGACTTTTTTCCTGGGTAATTTTCTTGCAACTGATCGGCTGGATTGCGAGCGGACTGGCGATGTCGCTGGGCGCGCGTTTCTGGTTCGACGTTTTGTCAAAACTGATTTCGGTACGCGCCGGACTCGCGCCCGCCGAGGCGGATCAGCCGAGCAAAAAACCCGCCTGATCCGTCTGCGACAAAGACCGACAGCAACGACATCAAGGAACCGTCATGCGGCAGATCGAACCCGGCAGAAATTTCGTGGTGTGTTGTGACGGTACCGGCAATCTGTGGCGCCCCGGCGATCACAAGACCAATGTCGTGAAACTGGTCGAGGCGCTGATCCACGATCCGCAGCGGCAAGTGCATTTCTATGACCCGGGCGTCGGCACGCCGGACGGCTACATCAGCGATGGTGGACAAGCCTTGCGCGACTGGATGCGCCGCATCGGCGGTCTGGTGCGGGGCGACGGCGCCTGGAACAACGTGGCCGACGCTTATGCGTTTCTGGTTCAAAACTATCGCCCGCACGATCGCATTTTCCTGTTCGGATTTTCGCGCGGCGCGTTTACCGCCCGCGCCGTTTCGGGCCTGGTATATCTGTTCGGGATCCTGCATCGCCAACACATCAATCTGATTCCCACCCTGTTGTCGGTGTACCGCACCGAACCCGGGACGAAGAAAAAATCCGCACCCGGAAAATCCACGGATAAGCCGCGTCCGACACGCGAAGCCATCGGCCAGAGCATCAAGAAAGCGTTCTCGCTGGATATCGAGGTGCCGATCCATTTCATCGGC
>JANXUW010000076.1 GCA_025351985.1 Pseudolysobacter sp. | reverse complement strand
GCAGCTCTGCCTTCGCCACCCATCGCATACTGATAACTCACCCCACCGAGCAAACGCGCAACGGCTTCCACCTGATATCGATGCAACAAATACAACGGCACAAGCCGCACTTCGAGCTTGCCGGTCTGGCGATCGCGACCGAGCACGCCTTCGGAAAATCCATCCAGCGCCTTGCGCCGCACGGCAAGAATCTGCGCGAAGGTTTTCAACGTATCGCTACCCGAATCCCACAACAGCGCATCGGGATGACTCGATCCCGGCGCGCGCGCATCGGCATCACTCATGTAGGTGAAACCGGCCTTCGCGATATCCGCGCGCAGTGTCGCCAGCGATGCTGCCTCTTGGCCGGCGGGGAATTGCGCGTACGCATGCTTGACCAGAAATCCATCCCACGCACCGATGCCGATTCCGTACGCGTGAGTGATATCAATCTCGCCATTCGCATCGAGCGCAAGCAGCGGATGCGGATAATCCATCACCGATCCATTGCCTTGCCGGCTCGCGGCAAAGTTGTGCGCGAAACCGAGCGCGTGACCGACTTCGTGCGCGGCGAGTTGGCGCTGGCGCGCGAGCACGGCGGCTTCGATCCGTTGCTGGCGCGTGGCCTCGTCGGTGCGGCCATACGGCGCGAGCAAACTCTCCATGATCAGCACATCCTGGCGCACGCGATCCGAGCCGAGCGTGACCACGCCGCGAATGATTTCGCCGGTGCGCGGATCGCTGATCGCCTCGCCGTACGACCAGCCGCGCGTGGAGCGATGCACCCAGTTGATCATGTTGTAACGAATGTCCATCGCATCCGCGCCGGGCGGCAACAATTCGACGCGATACGCATCCTTGAAACCGGCCTGCTCGAACGCGCTTTTCCACCAGTTCGCGCCGTCGAGCAAGGCCGAACGCACCGGCTCTGGCGTGCCCGGATCGAGATAGAACACGATCGGTTTCTTGACCGGACTCAACGCTGCATTCGGCTCGGTTTTTTCGAGACGAAACCGCGGCTGGTAACGCACGTCGGTGCTCGCGTTCAACGGCTGCGCAAGATCGGTGAAGCCGGTGCTGAACGCACCCGAGGCCGGATGATAAACACGCGGCACAAATCCCGGGCCGGGCAAGCGCACCAGGCTCAAATGCTGGCGCAGAGTGAGGCTTTCCGGATCCATCGCGACATCGCGCACGTATTCGCCTTCGCCCGCGCCCTTGAACGTGAGCAGTGCTTCGAGCTCGGTGTTGTCGGGGAAACTTTTGCTCTCGGCGACCAGCGCCGCACTGCGATCCTTGTCGATGCCGTAGTCGCCCTGCTTCGCTGCCTTCAGCCGTGCCGCGATGCCGTGGCTATCGCCGAGCAGATAACTGCTGAAGTCGATCAGTACGTGCGCATTCGGTGCGGTTTCTTCGGCGACGATATCGCCCGCCCACAACACCGATTCGGCAAACGCCTTACGCACATCGTCGCGCTCGCGGACATCGTTCGAGACCGCGCGATAACGCGTGTTCGGTTCGACGAGCAACATACGACCGCCGATGCGGCGAAATTCCACGAGATGCGATTCGCCGCTCTGGCCGCGATCGAGTCCGACATCGTTCGAGCCGAGTCCGTACGGCAACGATGTCACGAGCAGGAACGGCGTATCGAACGCGGTGATGTCGAGCAGCACGCGGCCTTTCGCGACATCGCGATACACATCGAAAAATCCCGGCGCGGCTGACAAGCCGTGGATCGTCGCGGCGAATGTGGCAGGCGCGGTTTTCCCGGGCGCCGGTGGCGGCTCCGCTGCGCCCAGATTGCCGCTCATTACGCTGCAGCAGAAAAGCAGAACTCCGGCGTAACGGCACAGACCCGAACTCGTCATCATCGCAAACTCCTCATCTGATTCAGCCTTGCACGATAGCCGAGTGCGACACTCGCGCGATAGGGTAGAAAGTCGCGCATGACATGCTGCAATGCACTAATCGAAAGCGGCGAAATTGCCATCGCGAAGACAGCTTTGCGGATCGCGGATATCAGTCTAGACTCGGCGCCAGCGAGGGGATAACGCGAGGGAATTTTAGAACGTTGCAAGGGGCGCTGTTGAGTTTGGAGCAGAAGGGGTTAGTCTATGGTCCCGATCGGGGCTATAAAATTG
>JANXUW010000075.1 GCA_025351985.1 Pseudolysobacter sp. | reverse complement strand
CGACTGTACGGCACACCGGGTCAGGCTCGCTTCGATTTCATGTGGCAGATTCTCGGCCAGGGCGCGCTCGGCGTCGTGATTCTCATCGACAACAGCCGCCCCGACCCGGTCGCCGATTTGCGCGAGTATCTTTCCGCGTTCAAGGCCACCGTGGCCGGTGCGCGCGCCGTGATCGGCATCGGACGAAGCGAGACACATCCGCATCCCACTCTGGAAATGTTCCATGCCGCAACACTCGCGCTCGGCCTCGAAGCGCCAGTAATGTCGGTCGATGTGCGTCGCCGCGAAGATGTACTGCTGTTGCTCGACATATTGTTTCATCAGATCGAAGTCGCCGAACTGATCGAGCGCGCTCCACAAACGGCAGTTTCGGCATGAGTACTTCTGTGGATGTGCTGGGGCGCACCGAAACCGCGATCTGCCAGAAGCTGATCGATGCGCTGCTGCAGACGCATGCCGAAATCAGCGGTGCGCTGGTTTCCAGCATCGACGGTTTCGAAGTCGCGGCCAGCCTGCGCGGCAAGATTTCCGCCGCCAGATTATCGGCGATGACCAGCTCGCTGCTCGCGCTGGGCGAGGCGGTTGGAAATGAAAGTGGCGTCGGCACATGCCGCGATATCGTCATCGATGCGAGCGCCGGTCGTGTGCTGCTGATGGACATTCTGCACCCGACGCGAAAGTTGCTGCTCACTGTGCTTTGCAACACCCGCGTCACGCTGGGGCAGGTTCTCTGGGCCGCACGCAATTGTCGCCAGGAGATCGGCCAGCGTCTCGACAGCGAATGAATTTTTCCGACCCGGAATGCATCGGCCGGGTCGATTTTCAGTTCGATGCAAATACCAATGGAGAGTTCCGATGGCAACATTGAATGAGTCCCTTGCAGAAATCCTCACCATCGACGGCGCCAGCGCTGTCGCCCTGGTCGATGGCAACAGCGGCATGATCCTTGGCTCCTCCGGGAGCGGGATGGATATGGAAGTGGCGGCAGCGGGCAATACCGAAGTCGTGCGCGCCAAGATGAAAACCATGAAGGCGCTGAATCTGAAAGACGAAATCGAAGACATCCTGATCACACTCGGCAAGCAATATCACGTGATTCGACCGGTCGCCAACAAGACCGGGCTTTTTTTCTACGTCGTGCTGGATCGGGCGCGCTCCAACCTCGCGATGGCACGGCGCAAGGTGCTCGACGTCGAGAGCACGCTGAAGATCTGAAGTCCCGAGACTGCGGACGGACGAGCACAGGCTCGTCGTGTCCGCAGTGCTTGTCGCAAGATCGATCACACTGCAATTTTCGGCCCGCGATCGTCGCTCGCCTTGTCTGCGACATGGCTTGTCAATTCGCGAATATTAACCGACGGATTACGTTTGGACGTCTGGACATCCATACGCGGTGATTACAAATGAAACTTTTTTCGTCGAAAAAAAGCCTTGACAAGGCTTGCGATTGATCGTTACTGTCGGTCACATGTCGCAGCGCAACAACCAGCACGGAACCATCAGCAAGCCTGCGATTCCGCTGGCGAGTGTGCTGGCGCGCGAACATGTCGCGCCGATCGCGACGCTCATTCTTGTACTCGTACTTCTTATTACCGGCTCAGGAGCGGGATAGAGGCGCGCGTCAGAATACGACAAACACCGAAACCCCCGCCCCGGCAACGAGGCGGGGGTTTTTTTTGGTCGATACCTTCGGCCAGCAAGATCATGAGACCGACGATGAATGCAGCAACCGAGACCAGCAATAACGCACCACGCGAACGCGTGCTGATTTTCGATACCAGCCTGCGTGATGGCGAACAAGCGCCCGGCTACAGCATGAATCTCACGCAGAAACTCGCGTTCGCGCACGCGCTTTCCGATCTCGGCGTGGATGTGATCGAAGCCGGATTTCCGGCGGCATCGCCCGGTGATTTCGAATCGGTGCGACAGATCGCGCAGCGTGTGCGTCGTCCGATCATCTGCGGTCTCGCGCGTTGCCAGAGCAGCGATATCGAAGCGGTCGCGCGTGCACTCGACGGGGCCGAACATCCACGCATCCATTTGTTTCTGTCGACCAGCCCGATCCATCGCGAACACAAGCTGCGCATGAGTCGCGAACAGGTATTGGAAACCGCGATCGCCAGCGTGCGCCAAGCGCGCACACTGTGCGACGACGTCGAATTCTCGGCCGAAGATGCGCTGCGCACCGAACCGGAATTCCTCGTCGAAATCTTCTCCGCGGCAATCGCCGCAGGCGCGAGCACGATCAATATTCCCGACACCGTCGGCTACACCACGCCGAACGAAATCGCGGCGTTGTTCGCGCGCCTGAAACGCGAAATCGTCGGCATCGAACGCGCGCTGATGAGCGCGCATTGCCATAATGATCTCGGCCTGGCCGTGGCCAACAGCATGGCCGCGATCGAGCACGGCGCGCGCCAGGTTGAGTGCACCATCAACGGCATCGGCGAGCGTGCCGGCAACGCCGCGCTCGAAGAAATCGTCATGCTGCTGCGCACGCGTCCGGGTTATTACAACATCGATACCGGCATCGACAGCACGCGCCTTTATCCGACGTCGCGTCTGCTTGCGAGCCTGACCGGCCAGAGCGTGCAGCGCAATAAAGCCGTGGTCGGCGAGAACGCATTTGCGCACGAATCGGGCATCCACCAGCATGGCATGTTGCGCCATCGTTCGACTTACGAAGTGATGAAACCCGAGGATGTCGGTTTCGCGCGTACCAATCTCGTGCTCGGCAAACACAGCGGTCGGCATGCGTTGCGCGAGCGTATCGAGCATCTCGGTTTGCAAGTGGACGATGTCGCGCTGAACAGCGTGTTCGAGCGTTTCAAGATTCTCGCCGACAAAAAGAAAGAAGTGTTCGACAGCGATATCGAAGCGCTGTTGCTCGGCCTCGATCCGGATGCACAAGGTCCATGGCGTATCGAGAGTTTGCACGCGAGCTCGCAAGTCGGCGGTGCGGCCACGGCGAATGTGCGCCTGCGTCGCAACGACGGCATCCAGGCCGCGGCGAATGCGAGCGGCGACGGCCCGGTGCATGCCACGTTGCGCGCTTTGGAAATGGCCACCGGCTGCGCGCTTGAAGTCAGCGATTTCCAGATCCGCAGCGTCAGCATGGGCGGTGATGCGCAAGGCCAGGCCAGCGTCAGCGTGTTTCACGACGCACGCGAATATCGCGGCCGCGGCGCCAGCACCGACATCATCGAAGCGGCCGCACTCGCGTTTCTCGAAGTGCTGAATCGCATTCATCGCAATCAAGGCAGCACGGTCAGCGAACCGTTGCGTGCGATCACCGCCTGAATTTTTCGACAACGACAACCCACGAGACCGCCGCGATGTTCAATCCACCACCCAACTTTCTTTGGCACAACGGTCGCATCAAACCCTGGGCCGAG
>JANXUW010000715.1 GCA_025351985.1 Pseudolysobacter sp. | reverse complement strand
GGGCTTAGCGTCACATCCTGCAGCAGCGTTCGATAATTGCCAAACGCGTCTCTGCTCAGAATGTCGTAGTAATACGCCAGCCCGTTCTGGAAACCAGAAAGCGTCGCATTCTGTTGCGACACGACCATGACTTCGCTGAGTGCAAACGCCACGCGCTGACGCAGCTGATCCTTGTGATCGTGTGTGGAATCGGTCGGATATTGCGGATCCGGACCACCCAACGCCCCGAGCCACCATGCCTCGAGGCGATGATCGCCATCGGGCCTTTCGCCCAACGGACTCGGAGGCGTACCGGGCGGAACAGGCGTGCCCTCGGTCCAGTTGATATAAGTCATTTCATAGGTTGGCGTGGCCGCGAACTGCTCCGTCAGCCAGGCCTGATAACCGACGCTGCGCAAATGCGAGATATCGACCGTGGTCGGACCGAACGTTGCCTGCGCGAGAAAACGCGCCGCATCGGAATCGGTAAACGGGCCCGCCGTTATGCCTTGAAACCCGTCATGGAACATCAGGTCCGGGCGATGGCTCAAGCTTTGAGCGCCGACGGCAAAGCTTAAAAGCATGCCGATGACCGCAGCAAAATACGGGTGGATGCGCAACGGCGCAGTTTTTATTCTGAACATGGACCTGCTCCTTGGCCCCCTGTGTCCGAACTCTACCGCAAAATCAATGCACAAAACATTACATTTATTTCAGCAGCAGAACAACGTGGCGAAGAGAGCGGTCGCTCGCGTCGACAACAGAAGAGCCGGTTGAGAACGCGCCGCGGTTTTGGTCATCGGAAAACAAAACGGCCACCAGATGGTGGCCGTTCTGCCGACGAGGAGCATAGACGCGACTCGATGCTCCAAGACAATTCTTTGAAACTGGCCACCGTGTGGCCAAGTCTCGACTAGCCTGATCTCAGTCGCGCGGACGCGAATTCTGCGACAGATCTTCCTTAATGCGCGCAGCCTTGCCTTCCAGACCACGCAGATAATACAGCTTCGCACCGCGCACTTTACCGCGACGCTTGACGAGTACCGAATCGATCGCGGGGCTGTGCGACTGGAATACGCGCTCGACGCCGGTGCCGTGCGAAATCTTGCGCACAGTGAAGGCGGAGTTCAGGCCGCGATTACGCTTGGCGATAACCACGCCTTCGTAAGCCTGTACGCGCTCACGCGCGCCTTCTTTCACTTTGACATTCACGACTACCGTGTCGCCAGGGCCGAAGTCCGGCAACTTGCGGGTCATCTGCTCGGCTTCGAACTGCTGAAGGATGTTCATAACACTCACCACTACTTGTTGGATTTGGTTGGATCGTCGTCCGGCATCAGCCAGTGTTCTTGTCTTGCGCCGCGAAATATTCGTGGCGGAATTCCTCAAGCAGCGCACGCGCCGCCTTGTCCAGTTGCATCCGCGCCAGCAAATCCGGGCGTCGCAACCATGTTCGTCCCAGCGACTGCTTCAAGCGCCAGCGCTTGATAGCCGCGTGGTCACCCGATATCAGTACCGCTGGCAGTGTTCCCAACTCGTGCTGCTCGGGCCGCGTGTAATGCGGGCAATCGAGCAATCCGTCGGAGAACGAATCCTGCGCCGCCGATTGCGCGTCGTTCAACGCACCGTCCTGCAAACGCCCGATCGCATCGATCAACACCGCTGCAGCGAGTTCCCCGCCGGACAGCACGTAATCACCGATCGACAATTCTTCATCCACTTCGTGATCGAGCAAACGCTCGTCCACGCCTTCGTATCTGCCGCACAACAATAGCAACCTTGGCAAAACGCTGAGTTCCTGCACCTTGCGTTGCGTGAGCCGTGCTCCCTGCGGACTCAGATAAATTACTTTTGCTGGCGCTTCCGCCGCCGCCTTGGCCGCCGCGATCGTGTCGCGCAACGGGCCGATCAGCATCAACATGCCGGGACCACCGCCGTACGGGCGACCATCCACGGTGTGATAATTATCGGTCGCAAATTCGCGCGGATTCCAGCTCGTCACCGAAATCAAACCGCGCTCCTGCGCCCGACCGACCACGCCGACCCTGGCACAGCCGTCGACAAATTCCGGGAACAGCGTGATGACGTCAACCCGCACCAGCGCTAATCCTTGACCCTATATCCAACACTTAAAACTCGGGATCCCAATCTACCGTAATCCGCCGCGTATCCAGACTTATATCGTGCACGAACTGCCCGCTGACGAAGGGAATCAAACGCTCGCGCTCGGCATCTCGCACCACGATTACATCATTCGCACCAGTCGCGAAGATATGGCTGACACGCCCCAGACTGATACCCAGCGTCGTGACAACCTCCAATCCTTCGAGATCGGTCCAGTACACTTCGTCATTTTTGATCTTGGGCAGCGCCGAGCGCCAAACCCAGATCTCTGCCCCGACCAGCGCCGCCGCCTGATCGCGGTCGGTCACGCCTGGCAGCGTGGCGACGATACCTTTGCCTTGGGCGCGCCCATGACAACCTTCAACTTCATGCTCAGCTTGCGCAGTTTTCAACAACCAAGGTTGGTAGTTGAAAATCCGCAATCGCGGTTCGCTGTGCGATTCCAGTTTTACCCAGCCCGCAACACCGTACACTCCGACGATCCTGCCGAGCAGGAGGCGCCGGTCGCCTTCAATAGCCAAGGCCAGTCTTAAGCTGCTGCTTTCTCTTGCTTGGCGGCTTCCTTGACGAGGAAACGCACCTTGTCAGACAGCTGCGCACCCGTGCCAACCCAGTGGTTGACGCGTTCGGCATCGAGTTTCAGCTTCACATCCTTGCCGGCGGCGATCGGATTGTAGAAGCCGACGCGCTCGATGCTGCGACCGTCGCGCGGGCTGCGCGAATCGGTAACGACGATGTGATAGAACGGACGCCCCTTGGCGCCACCACGAGACAGGCGAATCTTAACCATTGTTTTTACTCGAAATTCGTGAATCAGAAGGCAGCGCGCGGTGTCAGAACGACCCGCCGCATTACCGGGAACCGCCTATTCTAGCGGGTTATGGGAAAAAATAAAGCGCTAAGAACACTTTAGTACATGAAACCTGCTCAATATCTGTAGCGAGCGGCTCTCAGCGAGGCGAAGAGCAGCACAGAAAGCGGAGCATACTTTCGGTATGTGAGCATTTCGAGCAGCGCATGCGCGTTGCTGAGGGCCGCGCAGTAAGATATTTTGCAGGTTTTTAGCGCTGCATGAAGTTGCCGCCCGCCCCGCCGCCGCCCATCGCGCCCTTCATCTGTCGCATCAAACCCTTGATGCCGCCCGACGACAGTTTGGACATCATTTTTTCCATCTGCTGATACTGCTTGAGCAGCTTGTTG
>JANXUW010000674.1 GCA_025351985.1 Pseudolysobacter sp. | reverse complement strand
TATCTGGCGAATACGCTGATGGAGAATCGCAACGGCTTGCTGATCGGCGTGGACGTGCGTCACGCCAGCGGCACGGGCGAGCGTGACGGTGCGGTGGCCCTGGCCGCCGCGCACATGAAACGCGGTGCCACGCTCGGCGCGCACAAAGGCTACGACGTGCGTGACTTCGTCAACGCCCTGCACGCGCGCGGCATTCACGCGCATATCGCGCGCCATACGAACGGCCGGCGCAGCGCCATTGGCGGGCGGAGCGCCGGTTACGCCATGAGCCAGCAGGTGCGCAAGCGTATCGAACAAGGCCTCGGCTGGGTCAAGACCATCGGCGGATTACGCAAGCTACCCGTGGTCGGACTGGACGCGGTGCGTGGCTGGGTGACTTGGAACTTCGCGGTTTACAACCTGATTCGTCTCGGTGGGCTAGGCGAATGGTGGGATCCGTCACCGGCCTGAGGAATAGGCATCTTCCATCGGCACCCCGTATCGCCCAGTCAAGAGGATCGAGAGATCGATCTGATTCCACACCATCGCGAGAGAAACAAACTATCGCTTAACTCGGAAATCAGCGCTTCTCAACAGCCTGTTAGGGTGGTGGATTAGTATTATGGAATTCTTTTGCTGCGATTTTACCGCCGATTCGTTTGGCAATGCGGCATGTTCGAGACCGTGGCGTTCACCCGCCCGTAGTGTCGGCCAATGGCTCGCGCGGTACGGCGAACGGCAGCGTATCCGGCCCGATCGCGCCGCCCGACAGCAGAAACGCCATCGCCTGATCGACGCTCCAGTCGACTGCGATGAGTTTGTCCAGCGGCACGATTTCGAGATAACCGCCGGTCGGATTGGGCGTGGTCGGAACGTACACGGCGGCCAGATCGCGACCGGTATTGTCCTGGAAAACGCGCGTGACAAAACCAATACTCTTGAGTTCGGGCGACGGGAAATTGATCAACACCACGCGTTGCGTGCCGGTCGGCTTGCTCTGCATCAGCGACATCAGTTTTTTGGTGCCGCCATAAATCGAATGCACCAGCGGAATGCGCGACATCAATCGATCGAGTGCGCTGATCAGGCGCTGCCCGATCACACGATTGCTGGCGAAACCGATCACATACAACGCGACGATCGTACTGATGAAGGCGAGGATCGATTGCAGCCACATCTGGTTGAGCCAGCCCGCCGCGCCGGGAAATGCGCTGCTGAGTCCGGCGAACAACGCGGCGACCCACGGGGTGCTCACCTCGGATAAAAACGAGAAGATGAACTTGAACACCAGCCAGGTCAGCCAGAGCGGAATGAACGTGAGCAGGCCGGTAATCAGATAACGTTGAACGTAAAGATTGCGCATCGATTCGAAGCTCGCAGACAAGGGTGCATCATAGCGTGACGCGTGGCAGAGGTTTGGTCGCCGGGTCACGCTTTCAATGGCACCTCGCGGAATGAGCTGCGCTCGATGTGTGCATTTCTGCAGGCGTGCGCAGAGGGAAAACGCGGCGGCACGCTAGACTATAACTTCACCTCGATTTTTTTGCGGAGATAAAACTCATGATTCAAGGTTTGCGCACCGTGATTTATGCCGCGCCCGATCTGGCGCAAGCGAAACTCTGGTACACCAAGGTCATCGGTCATGCGCCGTATTTCGACGAGCCGTATTACGTTGGTTATGCGGTCGGCGGATTCGAACTCGGGCTGATTCCCGATGGTCAGCCGGGCGTCAGTGGTGCGATGGTGTACTGGGGCGTCGACGAAATCGACGCCGAATTCGCGAGACTGGAAATGCTCGGCGCGCAGGTGCACGAAGCGATCAAGGATGTCGGCGGCGGCATCAAGGTCGCGACGTTCAATGATCCGTTCGGCAACGTGTTCGGCATCATCGAAAATCCGAATTTCCGCTTGCAGGATGTGCGCTAGATTATGGCGAGCAGAATCATAAAAAGCCTCTCTGTCTATTGCGGTTCCAGCATCGGCCGCACGCCGGCTTACGCAGAACATGCACGTGCGCTCGGTCGCGCTTTGGCGCAGCGCGGAATCCGCCTTGTCTACGGCGGCGCGAGCGTCGGCATCATGGGCGTGGTCGCGGATGCCGTGCTAGCGGCGGGCGGCGAGGTGATTGGCGTGATTCCCGAGGCGCTGGCGGACAAGGAAATCGCGCATCATGGCCTCACGCAATTGCATGTGACCAAATCCATGCACGAACGCAAGGCCTTGATGGCCGATCTGTCAGACGGTTTTATCGCCTTGCCCGGTGGCATCGGCACGCTGGAAGAGATTTTTGAAATCCTCACCTGGGCGCAACTCGGATTCCACGAAAAGCCCTGCGCGCTGCTGAATGTCGATGGCTATTACGACGCGCTGAGCACCTTCCTCGATCACACCGTCGCCGAAGCGTTCGTGCAGCCGCTGCATCGCTCGATGCTGATCGTCGAAAGCGATGCCGACTTACTGCTCGACCGCCTTGCAAATTACGTCGCGCCGGCGGTCAAGAAATGGGTCAGTCGCGAGCAGACTTGAACTACCACCGTGCCGCTCGCTTGCTGCAAATCAAGTGCGCGCTAGCGTTCGTATTGCCGGATAAAATCAGAACAACAGCGATGCCATCTTGCGCCGATAACTGCCGACCAGATCTTCGTCATCCAGCGTCGCGAACGCGGCGAGCAGGCGTTTTTTCGCGATGCCGTCGGCGAAGTCGCGCTTCACACGCAGGATGTGCAAAAACTGATCGAGTCCCGCAGCGGCATCGCCACTCAGCAGCAGGCGCACGCCGAGCAGATCGCGCGCAGCGAAGTCGTCGCCATCTTTTTCGATGCGCGCCTGCAAGGTCGCGATATCCGGCGCGTCTTTCAGCGCTTGCGCCAGATCGAGCTGACTGCGTAGGCGTTTTGCCTTGCTGTCGGTAGAAAGATTGGCCGGCAACGCATCGAGTTCGGCCTCGGCACTTTCGGTATTGCCGGCCTGCATCAGCGCGATGGCGAGATCGAGTTTGAGTTCGGATTTGTCCGGCTGCGCGGCGATTTCCTGTTGCATCCGAGGTCCACTGGTCGACGAGCCGATCCATGCCGTCGTCGAGCCGACTTTTTGCCTGACGACGCGCCAGTTGAATCTCGCGACGTGGATCAGTGAGCGGTATTGCTGCTCGCTCTTTCATGCCGCGTCGCTGATGATGCCGCCCGGTGTCGAGCGGCGGGTGATCGAGACGTATCGTCTGACCGACGCCGGGCGCCGGATGGA
>JANXUW010000626.1 GCA_025351985.1 Pseudolysobacter sp. | reverse complement strand
CGAACAGCGTGAGCAATTCCGGCAGCGCGATATGCGCGGCGAAACCGCTGACCAGGCCTGCGCCGACCACGACCAGCAGCGGATTCATGCGCAACACGAATCCGATCACGACCACGGCGACGCCGAGCAGCGGCCAGTAGTTCAAGCGTTCGCTCCGCCGAGTGCCCGCACGCGAACGCCGGCTTGATCGAGCGCGGCACGCAGGCGTTCGGCAAATATCGCCGCATCGGCGCGGTCGCCGTGCACACAAATCGTATCGGCGTGCAGCACGAGCGTTTTGCCCTCGCGCGTGTTCACGCCGGCATGCGTGGCGATGGCGAGCGCCTGCGCGACGGCCGCATCGACATCATCGATCACTGCGTCTTTTTCGCTGCGTGGCGTGAGTGATCCGTCGGCTTCGTAACGACGATCGGCAAACGCCTCGTGCGCGACCTTGAGACCGAGCGCCGCACCCGCCGCCGGCAACGCGCTGCCGGCCAGGCCGACCAGGATCAGTGCCGCATCGGCATCCCGCACCGCCTGCGCAATCGCCTGCGCCAGCGCCGCGCCGCGCGCGGCCATGTTGTACAGCGCGCCATGCGGTTTGACGTGGTGCAGGCGGCTGCCGGCGGCATGCGCAAAAACGCTCAATGCGCCGATCTGGTACAGCGTCAACGCGTAAGCCTCGTTCGCCGTGATCGCCATCGTGCGACGTCCGAAACCTTGCAGATCGGGTAACGATGGATGCGCGCCGATCGCCACGCCGTGCGCGACCGCGGCGGCCACCGTGCGCTGCATGGTCAGCGGATCGCCCGCATGCATGCCGCAGGCGATATTCGCCGACGTGACGTGGCGCAGCACCAGCGTATCCTGGCCCATCTGCCACGCGCCGTAGGATTCGCCCATGTCACAATTCAGGTCGATGCATGTTTTGCGCAATGTTCGACTCCGTGTTGGTGGCGGGTGATTCAATCGTCGAGCCGGTCGGCAATCGCCAGCCGCAGCCGTTCGAGTTGCCCGTGTTGCGCAAGATAACTCTTTTGCGCCTGCGCCAGATCGACATCGACAAAACGCAGCGATTGCCCGGGCCGCGCCTGCGCGAGTTTGGCCAGGTCCGCAGCGATCGCATGCGCAATGCGTGGATAACCGCCGGTGGTCGGATGCTCGGCCATCAGCACGATGGCGTTGCCCGACGGTGGCAGTTGCACGGTGCCAACGCTGACACCTTCGGAGATCAGTTCCAACGCTGCGGCGAGCTGCAGCTTCGGACCTTGCAAGCGATAACCGACGCGATTGGATTCGCTGCCGATACGAAATTCATCGGCAAAAAAAGCACGTTGCGATGTGTCATCGAGCTGCGTGAAATGCGCGCCGCGCATCGTGGACACGACGATATTCGGATCGGCATCGAACCACGGCGCCGGATCGATCCACCACGAAGCCGCACGATGTTTGCCCACGCCTGCATCCAGCGCGCACCATAATTTTTTGTAGCGATCGCGATGCTCCGGATTGCAGTTCAAACGAGTATCCGCTTGCAGCGCCGCTGGCCCGAGCGCCGCATTGATATCCGCACTGCCACTGCCGAGCACGCGCACCACGTCGAAGCCGCCGGCCACCGCGAGATAACTTCGCGCGCCGCCGCGCATGCCACCGAGCGCGAGTTCGCAGCCCGCGCGCAGCACGATCGGTCGCCACGACGGTACGCGATGATTATCGACTGACGCTTCGATATCGGCGCCAGTCAATGCGATCAGTGCAGGTGTCGCGAAACGCAGGCGCGGACCGTGCAGCGTGATTTCCAGCGCTACGGCATCGGCCGGATTTCCGACCAGATAATTCGCGAGGCGCAACGCGTTGGCATCCATTGCGCCGGCGTGGCCGACACCGAGATGCTGCAGGCCGTGGCGTCCGCCGTCCTGCAGCGTGCTGAGCAAACCCGGCTTGAGCACCTTGATGCTCATGCGTCGCCCGCTTGCAGACGCTTGAACTCATCGGCATTGATCGCGACAAAGCGCACTTCATCGGCGGGCGCGAGCAAGGCGGGCGGAATACGATCTGCATCAAACAGACGCAACGGCGTGCGTCCGATCAGATGCCAGCCGCCGGGCAATTCGCCGGGATAGATGCCGGTCTGTTTGCCGCCGATGGCGACGCTGCCTGCCGGCACACGCGTGCGTGGATTGGCACGGCGCGGCATGTGCAAGGTTTCGGGCAGTCCGAACAGATACGGAAAACCCGGCGCGAAACCGAGCATCGCCACACGGTAGGTGCCAGCAGAGTGTTGAGCGACGACGTCACTTTCCGGCCGGCCCGCATGCGTGGCGACAGCGGCGAGGTCGGGGCCGAACTCGCCGCCGTAGCAGACCGGGATTTCGATCACGCGCGCGATTTGTGATGCGGTATCGCGCGCATCGTGCAGCAGTGCAAGCAGGCGTGCGCCGATCACGCTGAAAGGTGTTGCACCGTTGCGCGCAAAATCGCAGTGCAAAAAAGCGGCCGGATCATAATGTACGGCCAGGCTTGCATACGCCGGCACGATTTCGCGTACGCCGGGCAGTTGCGCGGCGTGCAGCTGCGCCGCCGCGCGATGTACCTGCGCATTGATGTGCGCGTCCAGGCCCGCGCCGAATCGCAGCAGCACAGCGCTATCGCCCAAGGCTTCGAGTGTGGGCGCATTCGGCATTGCGGAGTCGCTCGTCGTGGGCATGTTTTACGCGCGCCGCGTCATGCGTGCAGGTCCAGCGCCGCACGCAGCGTGGCGATACGTTCGCCGAGATCCTCGCCGGCATAGGCCTGCGCATTGCCCACTCCCCAGACCGGGCGCGGCCATGCGGCATCCTGCGGATCGCGTGCGATCACATGCACGTGCAACTGCTCGACCACATTGCCGAGTGCGGCGATATTGAGCTTGTGTGGCGCATGCAGTTTTTGCAGCGCCTCGTCGGCACGAGAAATTTCATCGAGCAGCAGGTGCCGATCCGTCGCGAGCAGATCGCCGAGTTCGCGCAGGTCGGGCTGGCGCGGCACGAGAATCAGCCACGGGAAACGTGCATCGTTCATGAGCAGCACGCGGCTCAGCGCGAAGTCGCCGAGCAGATGTGTGTCTGCCTGCAGGCGCGTATCGAGTGCGAAAGGACGATCGATCGTTAGCTTCATATCGAATTCAAATCGCGAGTTGCTCGTCGAAAAACGCCAGCGTGCGCTGCAGCGCGAGTGCGGCGCTGGGCGCGTCGTAGGCGCTGCGCGCATCGCAGTTGAAACCGTGATCGGCCGGATACACGTACACCGCCGCGTTCGGCAATGCCGCGCGATGTTTCGCAATCGCTTCGGGTGAGATGCTGTGATCGCGTTCGCCGAAATGAAACATCAGCGGCCCGGTCGGTTTTTCGTCGAGAAATGCCGTGGTACGCGAGCCGTAATAACTCACTGCGGGCAGGCCGATACGTGCGGCGGCGAGGTAGGCGAGGGTGCCGCCCCAGCAATAACCGACGACGCCGATATGTCCGGCCGATTCGATCGCTTCGGCCGCGGCGGCGATGTCTTCGAGCGGTCGATCCATGCCAAGTTCGGTCACGAGCGTCTTGCCTTTCAGCATGCCGGCCTCATCGTAGCCGAGCTCGACGCCGGTTTCGAGGCGATCGAACAATGCCGGCGCGATCGCGACGTAGCCCTGCGCTGCAAACCTGTCGACGACGCTGCGGATGTGTGCGTTCACGCCGAAGATTTCCTGGATGACGACGATGCCGCCCTTGGGTGTGCCTGCCGGATCGGCACGATACGCGCCGATGCAATGCATGCCGCTGGTATTGATTTGCAAATGTTGTCCCATGATCGATTTTGCTCCGGTGGATTGGCCTGCAGCGTAAGCCGTGGGCGTTGGAAGTCAATCGTGTTTACGCGTCTTTGCGTCGGCGTGGCCCGGCATGCGTGGCGCAAGACGAAATGCCGCGAGTTCGACGCTGTGGCCGCACGCGCCTATAATCGCGCGCCTTCATTCCCGCTTATCGAGTCACGCATGTCGTTTGCCCAGCCCAAAGTCGGTTTCGTCAGCCTTGGTTGTCCCAAGGCGCTGGTGGATTCCGAACGCATCCTCACGCAATTGCGCGTGGAAGGATACGAAATCGTGCCTACCTACAACTCGGCCGACGTCGTGGTCGTCAACACCTGCGGTTTCATCGATTCGGCGGTGGAAGAATCGCTGGATGCGATCGGCGAGGCGATGGCCGAAAACGGCAAGGTCGTTGTCACCGGTTGCCTCGGCGCGCGCGCGGACATGATCCGCGAAAAATTTCCGGCGGTGCTGTCGATTTCCGGCCCGGCCGATTACGCCAGCGTGATGCGCGCGGTGCATGCGCAGCTGCCGCCGAAGCACGATCCTTTCCTCGACCTCGCGCCGCCGGCCGGCATCAAGCTCACGCCGAAACATTATGCGTACCTGAAAATTTCCGAGGGCTGTAATCACCGTTGCACCTTCTGCATCATTCCGTCGATGCGCGGCGATCTGGTCAGCCGCCCGGTCGATGAGGTGTTGATCGAAGCCGAGAAACTGGTCAAGGGCGGCGTCAAGGAATTGCTCGTGATCTCGCAGGATACGAGCGCGTATGGCGTGGACATGCGTTACGCCGAGCGCGAATGGCGCGGCAAGCCATATCGCACGCGCATGACCGAGCTGTGCCAGGGACTGAGCGAACTCGACGTCTGGGTGCGCCTGCATTACGTTTATCCGTATCCGCACGTGGATGAAGTGATGCCGCTGATGGCTGCCGGGAAAATCCTGCCGTATCTGGACATTCCGTTCCAGCATGCGAACCCGCGCATCCTCAAGCTCATGAAGCGTCCGGCGCATGGCGAAAAAAATCTCGAACGCATCCGCGGCTGGCGCGCGATCTGTCCCGACCTCACCATTCGCAGCACGTTCATCGTCGGTTTCCCGGGCGAGACCGATGCCGAGTTCGAGGAGCTGCTGGATTTTCTGCGTGATGCGCAACTCGATCGCGTTGGCTGTTTCCAGTTTTCGCCGGTCACCGGCGCGCGTGCGAACGAGCTGCCGGATGCATTGCCCGATGCGGTCAAGCTCGAACGCTACGAACGTTTCATGGAAACCCAGGCCGAGATCAGCGCCGAGCGCCTGCAACGCAAGATCGGCAGTCTGCAGCGCGTGCTGATCGAC
>JANXUW010000624.1 GCA_025351985.1 Pseudolysobacter sp. | reverse complement strand
GCACTTGATTCTTTACCATGACACTTCCTCCACCTCATCAGGAGGTTGCAGCGTCTACCCTCGGCGTATCATGGGATGCGACTCATGGGGAATCAGGAACATTAATCACAAGGAGTTTCCCATGAAAGCCTCAGTTTATTGCACGACCAAAACTGTTTCCCAAGCCGAAAATATTGTCGAGCAACTGAAACTTGCCGGGTTCACCAACAACGATATTTCCGCGCTACTGCCCGATAAGCGTGGCACCAAGGATTTCGCCCATGAGCACAATACCAAGGCACCCGAAGGGGCGACTGCCGGTGGCGTCGCCGGACTGGGCATTGGTGCGGCGCTCGGTTGGCTTGCGGGTATCGGTTCGCTCGCCATTCCCGGCGTTGGTCCCTTCATCGCCGCAGGCCCCATCATGGCGGCTTTGGGCGGTGCGGCGGTCGGCACGGCGGCCGGTGGTGTCGTTGGCGCGTTGGTGGGTATGGGCATTCCCGAATTTGAAGCCAAGCGTTATGACGAGAAAATCAAAAGTGGAAATATATTGATTTCGGTGCATACGGAAGACGGGAAACAGCGTGGTATTGCCAAAGAAATCTTTGAGCGCAATCACGCGGACGATATTTCTACGGGTTCCGAAGCCAGCGCGCCGGCAGTTAAGCACGCCTGACTTGCAGAGAGACTGAGGTGTTCCTCAGTCTCTCCCTTACACCTCGGGACCCGCCGGGAACCATGTCCCGTTTTTCATTGGGCCACGAGATAACGATCGCAGGTTGATACTGACTATCGTGCCTTTTCATCATCGCGTACCTGTCTTCGGCTGCTTCGCGAAGTACGCCGCCTTTTTTAGAAAGGCATTTTCCTCTTCCAGCCGCGCCACTTCACGCTTGAGCCGTGTCGCTTCCGATGGCGCCAGTCGCTACACTTCGCTGTCCTGCTGGTGCGCCTTATCACGCTATGCGTACAACTGCGCCGGTTGAGGTTCCAGATCACGTGCCGCGGACGGCACGCCATCCTTCACGGCGAGCAGCAGTGCTTACTGCTTCAACTCGGCACTAACCCGCTGCCATTTACTTGCCTTCGGTCTGCCTTTTGAGCATCTTCCTTACCTCAATTTGCGATATTGAATCGCTTAATCGGGTGTCCGTGAAAGAGAGGCAAGATCAGATGAGACAACACCGCGCACGTCCGTATGAGGCCATCTCGCCCATCAGGCAGTTTTTCTTGCCTCAGAGGATCGCTCTGCACGACGCCACTTCGTTTTTGGCCAGCCCCACAACGAAACGCCGCCAATTTCGCGCATTGCTTGATATCGGGCGCATAGATCATGGAGTTGCACTTCATCAAAGCAGTCGTCCAGACGTGGAAGTAGGGATTCTCGCTCTGCAGTAGCATGGCCGATAACCAACTCGCGCAGCACGGCAGCTTGCGCCGTCCATAGTTCCGAGCCTATGAAACGATTGAGCTGCAGATATTTCAACAGTTCTTGAATCAGCTGCTGCTGGACTTGCCCGCGATGAGCACACGAATGCGCCCACTCGCATTTTGAGACCTTGAGTAGGGCCGCATACAACACTACGTTTCTCGCGTGTGCTTGGGGCATGTACTCCGCAATAAATGCAGTAAGAAGTTCCTTCCGAGATTCTGACCGTCGCACATCTTGCATGTCCTCAGCGAGCGCACTGAGCCGACCGTGGCTATCTTTCAAAGTTAGCGCCAGCGCGCTCATACGCTTGTCCCCGAACGCAGCTCAAAGGGTCCGTGGGAACGACGATGACGCGACCCCCAACGATCGCTGGAGGGAAACGGCAACGGTAGGCACAAACATTTTGCCCCTCCGCCGGCCTTCAAGAATTCGCCAAGTGGCGCAATGGTTGTAGAAAGACCCACAGCGGCCAGTTGAGAACGCAGCTCAGGAGTGGCATGGTTGACGATAATGCCTGTACCAATATCCACCGCATTACACGCAAGACCTAAGGCATCGGTTTCGCTCACCACAATGCGCGAGGACGCAGGAATGCGTGCTGCCAAAACGCGTTGCGATTCTTCGGAAAACGCTTGCGGGAAGTAGAGCACATGCCCTGTCGATAGCGGACAAAAACACGTATCAAGATGATAGAAGCGTGCATCTACCAACTCCAGCCCACGCACATCCAGATTGGTCGCAACCGCTAGCTCATAAACCGCCTTTGCATCGGTGCGCGGGCCGGAACCCATCCAGACAACATTCCGTTTGGTATCGTACAACGCGTCGCCAGCGCCTTCGAAAAAGCAGTCCTCTTCTATCTCGACACATCGATAACCGGCCGCGCGAAACCATTCTCGGAACCCGGCCTCTTCGACTTGGCGCTCAGCATAGCGGAATCGACTGGGCACGAACGTGTTGCCATGGACGAATCCGGCGTTGGCGACGAAGCACATATCAGGACAGGCAGGATCCGGATCCACTGTTACGACATCCATGCGTCTGGAAATTTCCGACGCGAGATTTTGCCACTGAGCGTGGGCTTGCTTCACGTTGACGGGGCGATCCTGATCCATCCACGGATTGATGGAATATAGAACGCTGAAATGCTGCGGCGGGCACATCAAGAGACGCGATCGTTGAGTCATCGCAATTCCTTTAGCAAGGTAGGACGGGCAGGCACACACTGGAATGGCCAGCAGGGGGGTAAAAGCTCATTAGAGACGCGCTACTTGATCGCGTGGCACGATAGGCATGCCAGCAACGAACAACGGGACGTATCGACGTATGCGATTTTTGGGCTTGGGAGATTTCTGTAGCCTCGGGGATATGTACCTGAGACTCGCGCAGGACGGGCATGAAGTCCGCGTATTCGTCGGCGACGCCGATGCCCACGATATTTTTGCTGGAATGATCGATCGCGTCGATGACTGGCGCACCGAGATTCCGTGGATCCGCGAGGCAGACGGTATCGTCATCTGCGAAACCGCGGACCTCGGAGATACTGCCGATGCGCTGCGAGCCAGCGGCATCCGAGTGGTCGGCGGCAGTGCGTTCGCTGACCGCCTGGAGCGCGACCGCGCATTCGGTCAGGCGGTGATGGCAGACATGGGATTGCAGACAGCACCCACTCACGCATTCGACGACTATGACGCAGCGATCGCTTATTTGACCGATAAGCCCGGCCGCTATGTATACAAATTGAGCGATGGCGTCGCCGCGTCCACCCGCAACTATGTTGGACAAATGACCAACGGCTGGGATGTGCTCGCGATGCTTCGTCTGGAAAAAACACGCCTGCCGGTGGACCAACTTGCGAACTTTGTCCTGATGGAGTTCGTGCACGGAGTCGAAGTGGGCGTGGGCGCATATTTCAACGGGGAGGAGTTTTTGCGCCCTGCGTGTATCGATTGGGAACATAAGCGGTTCTTCCCCGGAGACTTGGGTGAACTCACCGGCGAAATGGGAACGGTGGTGAGCTATCGCGGCTCCGAGATTTTGTTCGAATCCACCCTCGCGCGCTTGGCACCCCAACTGCGCGCCGCGCGTCACCATGGCTACATTAACCTCAATACTATCGTCAACGCGCAGGGAGTGTGGCCGTTGGAGTTTACCTGCCGGTTTGGTTATCCCGGCTTCGCTATCTGCGATGCGCTCCACGTCAACGGTTGGGAGGAGATACTGCGCCTCATGACGGACGCCTCCCTCCCTCCACGCTTTGAGACGCACCCCGGTTTTGCGGTAGGCGTGGTCGTAACGGTTCCGCCCTTTCCTTACGAATATGGCTACGAGCAGCTTTCGAAAGGCGCCCCCATCTTTGTCGAAGGAACCATGGCCGCCGCGGAGCGCGACCACCTTCATTTTGGTGAAGTGCGCATCGAGGGGGGGCAGCTGGTCACTGCCGGCGCGCTGGGTTATGTGCTGGTCGCGACAGGCATCGGCATAGACGTCCCCACTGCACAGCACGCTGCTTACGCCCGCGTGCGTCAAGTCGTGGTCCCAAACATGCGCTATCGCATCGATATCGGCGATCGCTGGATCGCTAACGATGCGGCGGCCATGCGAGGATGGGGATATTGGTGACATCGCAGCTAGTTAAGTCCGAGCTCCGCTCGATAGCGGCTAAAGCAGCGTTCGCCCGCGCGCAGTCGCATCAAAGCGCCTTCCGCAATGGATCTGGCGAGCGATCCATCCGCGGCAACCAAGGGCCGGATTACTTCCCGATTCCACGCCTCCGAATGGCGAATGTCCAAACCCGCATGCAGCTGGAAATATTGACGTCCCTTGGCACTGACCCCGAGCCGAATCAGCCCTTGATTTACCAGCGACACCCGACTTGGCGCGGTCATTTCGATGACGCCGAGCGCACCGACTGATTGGTAGGCATAGCGTCGATTACACGCCAAGCCGGCCATGAGGTTGCCGAGTGCCAACGCTTCCCACAGGTCCTCCGTGGCCAAGGCCGAAAGATTGAACTCGGATGCGCTGTCCTCCAACATTCCCGCGTGCATGCCACGCTCATGACCGCGGCCCATTTCGTCCCAGTAATTTCTCGCCATTTCAAGTTTTGGCCCAGTGGGAAAGCGCACTTGAGTCAGCGCAACCAAGTCTTCGAAACCCGCTTCACCCGCTACTTCCTGCTTGAGAAACCAGCGCATTTCCTCGTATTCGGCGCGTTCCGCAAGCCATGGAAACAACGGATCGTTTTGTCCCGGCCCATGATCCTGCAGGTCCGTGAACCAGTGCATGAAACCGTCGGCATCGGATGGGGCGGTTGCTGCGATCGCCGCAACCGCTGCCCGCTCGTTTTCGAGAAACCGCCCTTCTTCCAACGAAAGTGAGTGCGCATCGCGCGTATCGCACTCCCAATGGTCGGTAACTCGTCCCGGTTTGAATCGATCAGCATTGAAAACGTTTAGGCGTGTATGAAATCCCGAGACATCACGGGTAATCGGGGTAACATTTGTGGCAGACGCATTCATCACAAACTCCAGGTTAATTCTTGGTAACAACAATGGCGACAGCGGCAATACGCTCGACACTTTCGTAACCGGGTTGAAGCAGCTCCTCACCAAAGACATCAGGGTCGATTTCCTCGTAGGTATAGCTGCAGCGAAAAGTCTTCAGCACATCGCTGGCGCAGGACAAAAAATGATCTTCGCCGTGCGTGATCGCCGTGCCGGTGTAGAGCACGAGCCGACCGCCTGAACGCAGTCGCTCCATCGATTCATGCAAGATGCGAACAGACAATTCCGACCCCATACATTCACCGCCATGACGATAGCTGCGCGCGCGCGCATCCCACATGTAGGGGGGATTCGAAATAATCACGCTGGGGTCCACGTACACGTCGCGCAGGACATCACTTTGGCAAAGCGAAACACCCGTGCAGCGAGCTAGTGCGCTGTTGATGCCCGCATAGGAAAGGGCTAGCGGATTTATGTCCGTCAAAACAGTGGTTGATCCTGGCAACAGGTGCGATGCGACAATGCCGCCCACCCCGCTACCGCAACCGATGTCGACCAGCGTCTGGGGTTTTTGCAAATCCTTTAGCGCGCGTCGGATGAGGCTGACGAAGCGGTAGCTGTCTGGCCCAAAGAACACGCTGTCTGTCGCCACCGTCGGGAAGGGGGAATGCACGAACAGTTGTTCAGCGACGCTCGCAAAAC
>JANXUW010000595.1 GCA_025351985.1 Pseudolysobacter sp. | reverse complement strand
ATTTTGCGCCTTTGCGCCGATTTCATACAGCGGCACGATGTCGCGGTCAAAGCATCATGTCGCACCGCTGCACGCGCGATCCCGCAAGTCGTTGCCGACTTTCAGCAGATTATCGCTGCCGCCGGTTGTGGCATGATCGTGTCGCATGAATGCCGCCGACAAAACAGCAACCGCGACCATCGCCAATCCGCTAATTGCAGCGACTGCATCGCGTGGCTGGGACACGTGGTTATGGTCTGTTGTACTGATCATCATCGCGCTCTCGACAAAGCCGCCGCAGTAACCGGCGAGCACGCCGTAAGCGGTGCCAACGACCAGCGCAATCAGGCTCGCCGCAAGGCCGATCAGCAGCGACAGTCGTCCGCCGTAACACGCGCGAATCAGCACATCGCGTCCGATCGCATCGGTGCCGAGCCAGTGGCCGTTGCTCGGGCTCGGCGGCAGCGACAGATGCAGCCAATCGGTATCTTCGGGGCCGATGGCGATCAGCATCGGCAGCAACATGCAAAACAGCGCGATGGTGATCAGTACAACAGACCACAACCACATGTCCGCGCCGTGCGATGCAGGCGTTGTTATCAGCGGATTGCCGATGGTAGCGGTTGCTGTTTTGTCGGCGGCATTCATGCGCGATGATCATGCCACAACCGGCGGCAGCGATAATCTGCCGAGAAAGTCGGCAACGACTTGCGGGATCGCGCGTGCAGCGGTGCAACATGATGCTTTGACCGCGACATCGTGCCGCTGTATGAAATCGGCGCAAAGGCGCAAAATTGGCGCCTGAGTTACGAATACGAGGCTGAAATGAGCTATCCGCAAACCCGACTGCGGCGCATGCGCCGCGATGTTTTTTCCCGCGCGTTGATGCGCGAGAACGTGCTGACACCGGCCGATCTGATCCTGCCGGTGTTCGTGCGCGAAGGCGAAAATATCCGCGAGCCGATCGCCTCGATGCCGGGCGTTTCGCGTCTCAGCATCGACGAATTGCTCAAGGTTGCGCAGGAGGCCCATGCGCTCGGTATTCCGGCGCTGGCGTTGTTTCCGGTCACGCCGCCCGAGGCAAAAAGCCTCGACGCGCGTGAAGCATGGAATGCCGATGGTCTCGCACAACGCGCAGTGCGCGCGCTCAAAGCCGCGCTGCCCGAGCTTGGCGTGATCACCGATATCGCGCTCGATCCGTTCACCACGCATGGTCAGGATGGTCTGATCGACGACAGCGGTTACGTGCTCAACGACGAAACCGTCGCCGCACTCGTCAAGCAGGCGATATCGCACGCTGAGGCCGGCGCCGATATCGTTGCCCCGTCGGACATGATGGACGGGCGCATCGGCGCGATCCGCGCTGCGCTCGAAGCGAAGGGTTTGATCCACACGCGCATTCTTGCGTATTCGGCAAAATACGCGTCGGCATTTTACGGGCCGTTCCGCGATGCGGTCGGCTCGGCGGCGAATCTCGGCAAGAGCAACAAATACTCGTATCAAATGGACCCGGCCAACAGCAACGAAGCGTTGCGCGAAGTCGAGCTCGACCTGGCCGAAGGTGCCGACATGGTCATGGTCAAACCCGGTTTGCCCTACCTGGATGTCGTGCGCCGCGTGAAGGATAAATTCGGCGCACCGACATTCGTGTACCAAGTCAGCGGCGAATACGCGATGCTGAAGGCCGCGACGCTGAACGGTTGGCTCGATGAACGCGCCTGCGTGCTTGAGGCGCTGACCAGCATCCGCCGCGCCGGCGCCGACGCGGTGCTGACCTACTTCGCGCTGGATGCCGCACGTTGGCTGCGCGACTCACGGTAAACGAGTTTCATTGTTCCCTGCAGGAGCGGCGGAAGCCGCGACTTTTCAGCAGACCAAGGACCGCCGCACCCACCGCAATACGTCCGCGGATTGACATGCCGACTCCGACCAGCCAGCGTTACGCCGTATTCGGCTCGCCCATCGCACACTCACTGTCGCCGCGCATCCACGCGGCATTCGCGAAGCAGGCCGACATCGCGCTCGAC
>JANXUW010000533.1 GCA_025351985.1 Pseudolysobacter sp. | reverse complement strand
GTCTTCCCCTCGGTTCGTTTTTCCGCGCCGAACTGCTACCAGATTTTCACCTGGGTCTCAGCACCACGCACCATCGTATCGCCGGCCTTGCACTGGAACGCCTGCGCGAACGCCGGCATGTTCGATGGTGCGGCGATCGCGCGGAACTGCGCGGGCGCGTGTACATCGGTATTCAAGCGCAGCTTGAGTTCCTCGGGGCGGAACTGGCGCGCCCAGACATGCGCGAAGTTGATGAAAAAACGCTGCTCGGGACTGAAGCCGTCGATCGGCCCCTGCGGTTTCTTTTTCAACGCGGTGTGCAAGGCATCCAGCGAGACGTTGAGGCCGCCGAGATCGGCGATATTTTCACCGAGCGTGAGCGCACCCTTGACATGCAGGTTGTCGATTGCGACGTAGTCGTCGAACTGCTTCACGAGTTTGTCGGTACGCGATTTGAAATCGGTCTTGTCGGCGTCGCTCCACCAGTTCTTGTAGTTGCCTTGCGCATCGAACTGACTGCCCTGGTCGTCGTAACCGTGCGTCATTTCGTGGCCGATCACGGCGCCGATTGCGCCGTAATTCAATGCATCGTCGGCCTTCGCATCGAAGAACGGCGGCTGCAGGATCGCGGCGGGGAAGGTGATGTCGTTATTGGTCGGGCTGTATTGCGCGTTGACGGTTTGCGGTGTCATGCCCCATTCGCGGCGATCGACCGGCTTGCCGATCTTGGCCGCGCGATACGCGAGGTTAAACTTGTCGAGCGCGCGCACGTTGTCGAAATAACTGTCGCGCTTGATGGTCACGCCGGAGTAATCGCGCCACCGATCGGGGTAGCCGATTTTCGGCACGAAGCTCGCCCATTTTTCCAGCGCCTGTTTCTTCGTGACGTCACTCATCCAGTCGAGCTTCTCGATACGGATTTTCAGCGCGTCGCGCAGGTTGTTGACGAGTTCGAGCGCACGCGCTTTCGATTCCGGCGGAAAGTTTTTCGCGACGTACAACTGGCCGAGCGGCTCGCCGAGCTTACGGTCGATATCTTCCAGCAGGCGCTTCCAGCGCGGCTTGATTTCCTTCTGGCCGTGCAACACGGTGCCGTTGAACGCGAAGTTTTCATCGACGAAGGCCTTGCTCAAATACGGCGCCGCAGAATCTGCAGTATGGAAACGGAAATACGCCTGCCATTGCGCCACCGGCACGTCGTTGAACATGCTTTCGAGCTCGGTAAAGAACTTGGTGGGCGACAATGAGAACGTGCTGACGCCATCGACTTTCAGTGCGCCGAAAAACTTGTCCCACGAGAAATGCGGCGTGATTTTTTCCGCGTCGGCAATCGCGACCGGGTGATATTGATTGTCCGGATTGCGTTGTTCCAGTCGTGTCAGCGATGCTTTGGCGAGACGCGTTTCCAGCGCGAGGATTTGTTCCGATTGCGCGGCCGCGTCGGCCTTCGGTGTGCCAATCAAGACCAGCGTATTGGCGATATGCACAAGATACGCATCGCGGATTTTTTTGCTGTCGGCATCGTCCTTCAAATAATAATCGCGCTCCGGCAGGCCAAGCCCGCTCTGGCTGGCGTAGGCCATCACCGTGCTCGAATTCTTGTAGTCGGGCCGCGCGCTGAAAAAGAACAGGCTGCGTTGCGCGTCCGCCGCGTTGTCGCGGGCGAGCGCGGCGATATCGTTCGGCGTTTTTATTTTTTCGATGCGTTTCAGCGCAGGTTTGATCGGATCGAAACCGAGTTTTTCGATCTTCGCTTCATCGAGGCCGCTGGCGAAAAAATCACCGACTTGTTGTTCGGGTGTACCGGTCGCGGCCTTGCTTTTTGTCGCCGCCTCGGCGAGCGCGTGTTGTGCGATCAGCGAGCGTTCGTCGAGTTGCTCGAACGTACCCCAACTGGTGCGATCGGCCGGAATTTCCTCGCTCGCCAGCGGAATGCGATTGACGTAGCCGAACAAATCCTGGCACGGGTTGATCTTGCTATCGAGCGTGGATTTGTCGATCGAACTGCGCGTCGGATCGGCGTTGGCGACGAACGATAGCGCTATCGCGCTGACAAGAACGAGGGGTTTCAGAAAGCGTGGTTGCATGGTCATATCCTGTTGTTGAAGCGCGAGCGACAAGGGCGCCGGCTGCAAAAAAAAACGGCAGCGCACACGAGGTACGCTGCCGAAGGGAAAATCGCAGCCGTGATCGCGGCTCAGTCGCTTACCAGATTTTCACCTGAGTATCGGCGCCGCGCACCATCGTATCGCCGGCTTTGCACTGGAAACTCTGGGCGAACGCGGGCATGTTCGATGGCGAGGCGATGGCGCGGAATTGCGCCGGCGCATGTACGTCGGTATTCAGCCGCAGCTTGGCTTCCTCGGGGCGGAACTGGCGCGCCCAGACATGCGCGAACGCAAGAAAGAAACGCTGATCCTGGGTGAGCCCATCGATCGGGCCTTGCGGCTTTTTCGCGAGCGCCGCGTGCATCGCATCGAACGCGGTATTGATGCCACCGAGATCGGCGATATTTTCACCAAGTGTGAGCGCGCCCTTGACGTGCAGATTGTCGATCGCGACGTAGTCATCGAACTGCTTCACGAGCTTGTCAGTACGCGATTTGAAGTCTTTCTGGTCGGCGTCGGTCCACCAGTTCTTGAAGTTGCCCTTGGCATCGAACTGCGCGCCCTGGTCATCGTAACCGTGCGTCATTTCGTGGCCGATTACCGCGCCGATCGCGCCGTAGTTCAGCGCATCGTCGGCCTTCGCATCGAAGAACGGCGGCTGCAGGATTGCGGCCGGGAAAGTGATGTCGTTGCTCAGCGGATTGTATTGCGCATTCACCGTCTGCGGCGTCATGCCCCATTCGCTGCGATCGACCGGTTTGCCGATCTTGGCGACGTTGAAGGCCTGGTTGAACTTGTTCACCGCCGTGACGTTGGCGAAATAATTGTCGCGCGTGATGGTCACGCCGGAATAATCGCGCCAATGATCCGGGTAGCCGATCTTGGCGACGAACGTGCCCCATTTTTCCAGCGCTTTTTTCTTCGTCTCGGCGCTCATCCAGTCGAGTTTCTCGATGCGGATCTTGAGCGCTTCACGCAGGTTGTTGACGAGTTCCAAGGCGCGCGCCTTCGACTCCGGCGGGAAATTTTTTGCGACGTACAACTGGCCCAGCGGCTCGCCGAGATCGTTGCTGGTTTCGTCCAGCACGCGTTTCCAGCGCGGCTTGATTTCCTTCTGCCCGCGCATTGTCGTGCTGAAGAACGCGAAGTTCTCGTTGACGAACGCCTTGCTCAGATACGGTGCGGCGGCATCGGCGGTGTGGTAGCGGAAATACGCCTGCCACTGCGCCATCGTCACTTCGCTCAGCATCGCATCGAGCTCGCCGAAAAACTTGGTCGGGCTCATCGAAAAGCTGTTGATGCCGCTGGTGTTCATCGTCGCGAAAAATTTCTCCCACGAAATATGCGGCGTGAGTTTGTCGGCATCGGCAAAGCTGATCGGATGATACTGATTGGCCGGATCGCGCTGTTCCAGCGCCGACAACTGCACCTTCGCCAGGCGCGTTTCGAGCGCGAGAATCTGCTGTGATTGCGTGGCCGCATCCGCCGCCGGCGTGCCGATCAACTGCAGCATGCGCGCGATGTGGGCGACATACGCATCGCGCAGTTTTTTCGATTCCGCACTTTCGTTGAGGTAATAATCGCGCTCCGGCAAATTGGTGCCAGCCTGGCCGGTGTAGGCGATCACCATGTCCGAATTCTTGAAATCGGGGAATGCGCCGAAGAAGAACAAATTGTCATTGCCGCCGCGCACTGCGGTGTCGCGAATCAGCGCGACGATATCGTCCGCCGTCTTCAAGCCGTCGATGCGTTTGAGGTCGTCCTTGATCGGTGTGAAGCCGGCCTTTTCGATAGCCGCTTCATCGCTGCCGCTGGCGTAGAAATCGCCGACTTTCTGCTCAATGCTTCCGGGCGTGGCCTTGCTGTTCATCGCGGTTTCCACCAACGTGCGCTGCTGCGCCTGCGAGCGTTCATCGAGTTGCTCGAACGTGCCCCAGCTCGTGCGGTCGGCGGGAATCGGGGTTTTCTTGATGGTGATGCCGTTGACGTAACCGAAGAAATCCTGGCACGGATTGATCTTGCTATCGAGCGTGGCCTTGTCGATGCTGCTGCGTGGCGCGGTGTCGGCGAACGCGCCGAACGACAATGCGATTGCGGCGACGAGGGTCAGCGGTTTGAGTATCTGCTTGGTCATTTTTTTTATCCTTTGATATTGCGTAAACGGGAAATCGAAATCGAGAACATCTCTGCAGGAGCGCATCAGACCGCGCTCCATTAATGTCGTTCCCGTTTTCCTGAGATTTGTTACCAGATTTTTACCTGCGTATCGGCGCCGCGCACCATTGCATCACCGGGTTTGCACTGGAAACTCTGCGCGAATGCCGGCATGTTCGACGGCGCCGCGATCGCACGGAAGCGCACCGGCGAATGCGGATCAGTATTCACCAGCAACTTCAAAGTCTCGTCGCGATATTGGCCGCTCCAGACATTGCCGAACGAGATGAAGAAGCGCTGCTCCGGAGTGAGTCCGTCGATCGCCGCTTGCGGACGTTTTTTCAGCGCCGCGTGCAGCGCATCGAACGCGACGTTGATGCCGCCGAGATCGGCGATGTTCTCGCCAAGCGTGAGTTTGCCGTTGACATGCAGATCGCCGATTGCGACGTAATCGTCGAACTGTTTCACAAGCTTGGCGGTACGCGATTCGAAATCCTTCTTGTCGGCCGCAGTCCACCAGTCGTGCTGGTTGCCCTTGGCATCGAACTGGCTGCCTTCGTCATCGAAACCGTGCGTCATTTCGTGGCCGATCACCGCGCCGATCGCGCCGTAATTCAGCGCATCGTCGGCCTTTGCATCAAAGAATGGCGGCTGCAGGATCGCGGCCGGGAACACAATTTCATTCAGCAGCGGGTTGTAATACGCGTTGATCGTTTGCGGCGTCATGCCCCATTCGCGGCGATCCACCGGCTTGCCGATCTTGGCCATTTCCCAGGCGTGATTGAACTTGTCAG
>JANXUW010000344.1 GCA_025351985.1 Pseudolysobacter sp. | reverse complement strand
CTCGATCAAACGGTCGCAGGGCTCGCCGCATGAACACGATCACACGCCACATGCGCCTGAGCGGCCTCGAACCGCTGGTCATCACGCCCGAGCTGAATTTCATCAACATCGGCGAGCGCACCAACGTCACCGGCAGCGCGCAGTTCAAGAAACTCATCAAGGAACAACGTTACGACGAAGCCGTTGTGGTGGCGCGCCAGCAGGTCGAGAACGGCGCGCAGATCATCGATGTCAACATGGACGAAGGCCTGATCGATTCCGAAGCGGCGATGGTGACGTTTCTCAATCTGATCGCGGCCGAACCGGACATCGCGCGCGTGCCGGTGATGGTCGATTCGTCGAAATGGAGCGTGATCGAAGCCGGCCTGAAATGCCTGCAGGGCAAGGGCGTGGTCAACTCGATTTCGCTCAAGGAAGGTGAGGAAATTTTCTTCGCGCATGCACGCAAGGTGATGCAATACGGCGCCGCCGTGGTGGTGATGGCGTTCGACGAACAAGGCCAGGCCGACACGTGCGCACGCAAGGTAGAAATCTGCACACGCGCGTACAAATTGCTGACCGAAAAAATCGGCATGGCGCCGGAAGACATCATCTTCGATCCGAATATTTTCGCGATCGCGACCGGCATCGACGAACACAACAACTACGCCGTGGATTTCATCGAAGCCACGCGCATCATTCGCCAGACATTGCCGCATTGCCATGTCTCGGGCGGCGTATCCAACGTCTCGTTTTCGTTTCGCGGCAACAACCTCGTGCGCGATGCAATCCATTCGGTGTTTCTCTATCACGCGATCGAGGCCGGCATGGATTTCGGCATCGTCAACGCCGGCGGCATGCCGATCTACGATGACCTCCCCGCCGATTTGCGCGAGCGTGTCGAAGACGTCGTGCTCAATCGCCGCCCCGATGGCACGGAGCGCCTGCTCGAAATCGCCGAGCGCTTCAAAGGCAAGAAAGGCGAGGTCGAAGTCGTCAGCGAATCGTGGCGCGAGCTGCCGGTCAATCAGCGTTTGACGCACGCACTCGTGCACGGCATCGACCTGTATGCCGAAGTCGATACCGAAGAATCACGGCAACTTTCCACGCGTCCGCTCGATGTGATCGAAGGCCCGCTGATGCAGGGCATGAACGTGGTCGGCGACTTGTTCGGCGCCGGCAAGATGTTCCTGCCGCAGGTGGTGAAATCGGCGCGTGTGATGAAAAAAGCGGTGGCGTATCTGCTGCCGTTCATCGAAGCGGAAAAACTGCGCTCGGGCGATGTCACCACGTCGAATGGCAAGATCATCATGGCCACGGTGAAAGGCGATGTGCATGACATCGGCAAGAACATCGTCGCGGTCGTGCTCCGCTGCAACAATTTCGAAGTGTTCGATCTCGGCGTGATGGTGCCGGCGCAGAAAATTCTCGATGCCGCGCGCGCCGAGGGCGCCGACGTGATCGGCCTGAGCGGATTGATCACGCCGTCGCTCGAAGAGATGAGCCACATCGCCAAGGAAATGCAGCGGCAGAATTTCCACCTGCCGCTGATGATCGGCGGCGCGACCACCTCGCGCGCGCACACCGCGCTCAAGATCGAGCCGCACTACAAGGCGCCGACGGTGTGGGTGAAAGATGCCTCGCGTGCGGTCGGCGTGGCGCAGTCGCTGATCAGCAAGGATCTCACCGAAGAATTCATGACGCGCATTCGTGCCGAGTACGCCGAGATTCGCGAGCGACACAAGGATCGCGGTCCGGCCAAACGCCTCGTGAGTCTCGCGCATGCGCGCGGCCAACGTTTCGACGGCCGCTGGAACGAATACGTGCCGCCGATTCCGAATCGACCCGGCATCACCGTGCTCGACGATTACCCGCTTTCCACGCTCGTGCCGTATATCGACTGGACGCCGTTTTTCAATACGTGGGAATTGTCGGGGCGTTATCCCGATATTCTCGATGACGAAATTGTCGGCACACAGGCACGCGAGTTGTTCAAGGATGCGCAGGTCATGCTGAAAAAGCTCGTCGCCGAAAAATGGCTGCAGGCCAAAGGTGTGTTTGGGCTGTGGCGCGCGCACGGTGTCGGCGACGATATCGAAGTATTCGCCAACGCCGATGCCGACAAACCGACCGCGACTTTGCGCTGCCTACGCCAGCAAGTGGACAAGCCGCCGGGGCGTCCGGATTTCTGTCTCGCCGATTTTGTCGCGCCGAAAGAAACCGGCCTGACCGATTATGTCGGCGGTTTCGCCGTGACCACCGGCCTCGGCATCGAGCCGCATCTCGCGCGTTTCCAGCAAGACAACGACGACTACAGCGACATCATGCTCAAGGCGCTGGCCGATCGTCTCGCCGAAGCGTTTGCCGAACATCTGCACGAACGCGTGCGCCGCGAATTCTGGGGATATGCGCCGGACGAACATCTCGACAATACCGATCTCGTCGCTGAGAAATATCGCGGCATCCGCCCCGCGCCCGGTTATCCGGCCTGCCCCGATCACACCGAAAAAGGCACGCTGTTCGCGCTGCTCGACGCCGAACATCACACCGGCATCAAGCTCACCGAAAACTTCGCGATGTATCCGGCCTCCGCCGTATCCGGCCTGTATTTCTCGCACCCGGAAAGCCAGTATTACGTGATCGGTAAAATCAGCCGCGAGCAGATCGAGGATACGCCAAGCGCAAGAAGATGACGGTCGCGGAGGCGGAACGATGGCTTGCGCCGAATCTGGATTACGATCCCGAATAGACCAACGTCGCTCACCAATACGCGCGCACGAATTGCACATCGTGCGTCGCGCCGGCTGTTACGCCCTCACGTCCGATCCTGTAATTCGTTACGCGGCGGATTCAACTCTGAAGTGCAACACCAGCAGCGGTGAAGTGGTCAGGTGCGGTAGCCTGAACAGCTACACCGCCAAGTGGAGTTGCCCTTGTCCTACG
>JANXUW010000299.1 GCA_025351985.1 Pseudolysobacter sp. | reverse complement strand
CGAAATCAAAATGGATCCCAGCCTGCGCTGGGATGACGAGCTTTCAGAGTCCGGCAAATCCTCGGTCCATCCGTCCTGACGATGGCGTCTGCTTATTGCGCGCTATTTACCAAGCTGTAGCGAAACCAGTTTCATCGTGATCGTGTCGCCCTTGTCCTGCTGCTCGATTTGCACCGGCAGGAAACCGCGCTCGGCGGCGTGCCAGCTCGTATTGTGCTTGTTCGGATTGTCGTTGCGCTCTCGTTCGACGCGCACCGCGCTGAGCTTGCCTGCCGGGAGATCCAGCGTTTCGGTGGCCTTGATCGCATAAATCTTGTCGGCCACGGTATCGCTGTCGAGCACCGGATAACTCAAGGTTTTGCTGCCGCGCTTCAAGTCCGCGGCCACGGCCAACACCGCGAGATTGCGATCCACGCTGCCGGGTTTTAGCGCTACCATCCATTGCTGGCTGCCATCGTGCGACGCCGCGCTGTTTTTGCTCCAGTCGAACACGATGCCGCGTTGCCGGGTTTTTATTGCCGATTTTTGCGTGTATTGATATTGCAGGCTTTCGGGCAGGCCGTTGCGCCAGTGGAATGTCGAGACTTCGCGCACATCAATGCCGGCCAGCGCCGCCATGCCCGACGTGCCCCTAGTCTGGTTGATGAATTCCCAATTGTCGCCTTGCGCGTGGTGCAGATCGAGCGTGGCCTTGCCCATCGTCTTGCCGTTGCGCAGCACGTCGTACTCGGCGTGGAACGCCGGCAGCGGCGCGATTTCAGTGGCGCTGGCCATGGTGCAAACAGACGTCAGTGCGGCGACGAGAAAAATTGAAAAACGCGTCATGGCGGTGATTTCCGAAAAAGTCTCATCGGAGTCTGCCGGATTTTTGCTGAACGCGAGTCGTCCGCGCTAGCGATCGGTTCAGCGCGATGAAAGCTCGCCGTCGGCGCCGAGTTGCAGCGGCCGCTGCAGATGCTGGCCGTCGTAGCACCAGTCATCCGCAGCCAGTTGAATGCGATCACGTGCGATCAGCGCAATACACGCACACAACAGGCGATGTTCCAGTGGCAGCAGTCGCGCCGCCAACGTTTCGGCGTTGTCGTCAGCCTGTATCGTGATCTGCGCCTGTGCAATCACTGGCCCCGCATCGAGCGTCGGCGTCACGATATGCACACTGCTGCCGTGTTTTTCATCGCCCGCATCGAGCGCGCGCTGATGCGTATGCAGCCCCGGATATTTCGGCAGCAGGGACGGATGAATATTGATCATGCGTCCGGCAAATGCGGCGACCACGGTCGGATCGAGAATGCGCATGAAACCCGCGAGCACGATCAGGCGTGGCGAAAATTCCGCGATACGCGCAAACAGAGCCTGATCGAAACTCGCGCGATCCGCATAATCGCGCGCGCTCAGTGCGAACGTCGGGATGCCTGCATCGCGTGCACGCTGCAACGCCTGGCATTTCGGTTTGTCGGAAAGCACGCCGCAAATTTCCACAGGCAACGCGCCGGCGTCGCGCGCATCGATCAGCGCCTGCAGGTTCGAGCCACGACCGGAGGCGAGTACGACAATCGGCAACAAACCGCTGCGACTATTTTCAGCCGATGCGGACACGCTCATCGCCTGTCGCTTTCTCGATCACACCGATCTGCCACGCGTCGAGCTGCAGCGATTTCAATGCCGCGATCGTTGCGCCGACCTGCGCTTGCGCCACGATCAAGGTGTAGCCGATGCCGCAGTTGAACGTGCGCCACATTTCGTCGTTGGCAACAACGCCTTCGCGCTGCAGCCAGTCGAATACCGCCGGCAAGCGCCAGCTGTTTGCATCGAGCGCGATGCCGAGGCCATCCGGCACGACACGGATGATGTTTTCTTTCAGACCGCCGCCGGTGATGTGCGCCATGCCGTGCACCGGCTGCGCCTTGAGCAATTCGAGGATCGGCTTGACGTAGATCGTGGTCGGCGCCATCAGCGCATCGGCCAGCGTGATGCCACCGAGATCAAGATCGAACGGACTGCCGGCGCGTTCGACGATGCGCCGGATCAGCGAATAACCGTTCGAGTGTGCGCCGCTCGATGCGATGCCGATGATCGCGTCGCCCGCCTGAATCTTGCTGCCGTCGATCAGCGCGGATTTTTCCACCGCGCCGACGCAGAATCCGGCCAGATCGTATTCGCCGGGCGGATACATGTCAGGCATCTCGGCGGTCTCGCCGCCGATCAAGGCGCAGCCCGCGAGTTCGCAGCCGCGCGCGATGCCGCCGACCACCGCGACCGTGGTATCGACATCGAGTTTGCCGGTTGCGAAATAATCGAGAAAGAACAGCGATTCCGCGCCTTGCACCAGCACGTCGTTGACGCACATGCCGACCAGGTCGATGCCGATCGTTTCGTGGCGATTGAGGATCTGCGCGAGCTTGAGTTTGGTGCCGACGCCGTCGGTGCCGGAAACCAGTACCGGCTCCTTGTAGCGCCCGGCCAGTTCGAACAATGCGCCGAAGCCGCCGAGGCCGGACATCACTTCCTTGCGGAAGGTGCGCGCAACCAGCGGTTTGATGCGCTCCACCACGGCATTGCCGGCGTCGATATCCACGCCGGCGGCGCGATAGGTGAGGGCTTCCTTCTCTGTGGACATGCGGCGCCATCGGCTGGGATTCGGGGCGCAAATGATAGCAGGGAAGCCGCCGCGGAACCTCTGTCGGCGCGATGTTTGCTCCGTCCGCACGACGTGTCGCAAGGCCGGTTGCGATGTGTTTGATGGACGCGCCGCGGCGGATTGGGCAGACTGATCGCCCTTTATCCTCACTAATGAGATCGGGAACTGATCGTGAATCGTGCCTTTGTCCGCATGTTTGCCGCACTTTTTTTAATGATCGGCCTGTTGCCGGTTCCATCACGCGTATTTGCCGCGGGCGATTCGGCCTATAGCGCCGATGTGCCGGTCAACAGTCAATCAGACGATGATCGGATCGCGGGATTGCGCATCGCCCTCGGCCAAGTGCTGGCGCGGTTGTCCGGCGATGCCGGCGTGGCGACGCGCGCGGATGTGCTGAAAGCCTCGGCGCAGGCGTCGAATTTCGTGCAGCAATACCAGTACGTGCGCAGCGCCGACACCGGCGCGAATGCGGCATCGTCGCATCTGGTGTTGAGCGCGCAATTTGATCCCGCCGCGGTCGATGATCTGCTGCGCAAGCTGCATCTCGGTGGCCACGAAAACGATGCCGGCAACGTGGCGCCGGAGCAGGGCGGCAACGTGCATGTGTGGATCAGCGGCATGCGTTCGGCGGCGGACTATTCGCGCGTCATGGCGGCGCTGCTAGGCAGCGACAATGTGCTCGCGGCCACGCCGGAACGCGCGCATGACGATGGCATGCTGGTCGCGCTGAAACTGCGCAGCGGTATGCAGCGCTTGCTCGAAAATCTGGCGGCGGCGCAGACGCTGAGTCCGCTGTCGGATGCGCGAGCGATCGACGGCGTCGACCTTCAACTACTGTTCCGTCCGTAAAAACGCAAGGAAGCTGCACCCAACTTCAGGCTGAATTTCCGATGTCGAGTTTCATCGCGCAATGATGCGCCACCTGCCGAATCTGCTGACCGTGCTGCGCATGCTGCTGGTGCTGCCGCTCGCGTGGCTGATTCGCGAACGGCATTACGACAGCGCGCTGATCGTCGCCGCGATCGCCGGTTTCAGCGATGCGCTCGATGGTTTTCTGGCCAAGCGTTACGGCTGGCAAAGCTGGCTCGGCGGCTTGCTCGATCCGATTGCCGACAAACTGCTGCTGATCGTGTCGTTCGTCGCGCTCGGCCTGACTGGCGCGCATCCGCTGTGGCTGACGTGGCTCGTGATCGGTCGCGATCTGGTCATCGTCGCCGGCGCATTGCTGTATCACACCTTGATCGGGCGGCTCAGCGCCGAACCGACCACGCTGAGCAAGTTCACCACCGTCCTGCAAATCGGTTACGTGCTGTTGCAACTCGTGCATCTGAGCAGCTGGATCAATATCCCGGCGATGCTGCTCACTGCCGCGATCTGGCTCGTCGCGATCACCACGCTGGCGAGCGGGTTGGATTACGTGTTCACGTGGTCGCGCCGCGCCGCACGTGTACGCCGCGCCACTTCCCGAGAGAAATAATTACGATGACAACGCACTGGAACACCCGCTGGCAGATGGCGGCGCTCGGGATCGGTATTGTGACGGTGCTGTACCTGCTCGGCCCGGCGCTGACGCCGTTCGTGATCGCGGCGATCTTCGCTTATCTGTTCAATCCGTTCGTGCATTTGTTGCAGCGCTGGCACGTGCCGCGCAGCCTGGCGGTAAGCATCGTGTTCGCATTGATGGTGCTGCTGCTGGTGGCGATCCTGCTCGTGCTGGTGCCATTCATGCAGAAGCAGATCGTCAACTTCTACACGCAGTTGCCGCTGTGGATCGACTGGGTGCACAAGAACGCCGCGCCGTGGCTGCAGGAACATTTCGACGTCAACCTCGACTGGCCCGACAGCCAGCAACTGGTCGACATGCTCAAGGGACATCTGAGCCAGGCCGGCGGCATCGCGGCGCTGGTGATTGCCAAGGTTTCCAAGTCCGGTTTTGCGCTGCTCGGCTGGATCGCCGATCTCGTCATCATCCCGGTCGTGGCGTTTTATCTGATGCGCGATTGGGATGAGTTGATCGCCCGCATTCGCGAGTTGATTCCGCGCTCGATCGAACCGGTCGTGTCGCAGCTCGCGCGTGAATCCGATGAGGTGCTCAGTGCGTTCATGCGCGGCCAGCTCAGCGTGATGATCGCGCTCGGTCTGATCTATGCGCTCGGCTTGAAACTGGTCGGCATCGACGTCGGTCCGCTGATCGGCGCGATTGCCGGCCTGATCAGTTTTGTGCCGTATCTGGGCAGCATCGTCGGCGTGGTCATGGGCGTGATTGCGGCGTTCGTGCAATTCCCCGGGGATTTGCAACACGTCGCGCTCGTTGCCGGCGTTTTCGCGATCGGCAACCTGCTCGAAAGTTACGTGCTGGTGCCGCGCCTGATCGGCCACAAGATCGGGCTGCATCCGGTCGCGGTGATTTTTGCGATTCTCGCCGGCGGCCAGTTGTTCGGTTTTGTTGGCGTGCTGCTGGCGCTGCCGATCGCTTCGGTGGTGATGGTGCTGTTGCGTTATCTGCACCAGCGTTATCGTGCCAGCGAGTTGTATCGTATTGAAACGCCGGGCGAGGAAGAGGTCGGTATCGTCGTGGTCGAATCGATGGCGAACTCGGTATCGGCCGAGCATTCCGCAGGCAACGGATGAGCGGCCGAAATTCTCACGCGTCGGCGCAGTTGCCACTGAATCTACGCTGGCCGGCGCAACAGCGTTTCCAGCATTTTGTTGCGGGTGAAAATGCGGCCGCGCTGGATCTTTTGAGCCGCACCGCGCAGGCGGAAAATGCATCGTGGGTATTTCTCGCGGGCGCGGCCAGCACCGGTAAAACCCATTTGCTGATCGCCGCGTGCGCCGCTGCCGAAGCGGCCGGACACCGCGCGCAATATCTCGCGCTGGCGCGCTTGCCGACACCCGATGCGAATGCCATTCGCGCGCTCGGCGGCAGCGATCTTTTGTGCATCGATGATGTCCAGGCGATTGCCGGTCAGCGCGAGGCCGAACACGCGCTGTTCGATCTGTACAACCGCTGTCGCGCCGAACAGGCCACGCTGATATTCGCGGCCGATGCCGGGCCGGCGCAGATCGGCTTGCAACTGCCGGATCTCGTCTCGCGCTTGTCGAGCTGCACGCAAGCGTTGCTGAAACCGTTGTCGGATGACGATCGCCGCGAAGTGCTGCGGCAGCGTGCCGCCGCGCGCGGGCTGACGCTGGAAGATGCCGTGCTGGATTATCTGTTCGTGCATCAGGCGCGCGATCTCGGCAGCCTGACGACACTGCTTGATCGTCTCGATCGTGAATCACTCGCGGCACAGCGACGCATCACCTTGCCGTTTCTGCGCAAGCTGCTGGAGCGCGATCCGACGCAAGGGTGAGCGCGACAGCTCAGCCTTGGCCGGATGCAAAACGCTGATCCGAAATTTTGAAAGTGCTGATGAAACTGGCGGCACATCCGTGTGCCAGGGATATTTCTTTTTCGCTTATTGCGTTTTCAGGCTGACATCGTCGAGCACGAATGAGGTTTGATCCTGCGCGTCTTCGACACCCTTGAAATAGACCTTCACGCTCTGGCCCTTGTACGCGCTGATGTCGAAACTTTTCTGCGCGTAGCCGGTGTTGGCGTTGAGATTCGAATACGTCGCCAGCGTTGCCAGCACCGTGCCCGAGGTCGATTGCAACTGCACCGTGAGCGTGTCGTAAACCTTGGTCGTCGACGTTTCCGCCGTGTCGATATGCAGCCAGAAGCTCAAGGTCGCGCTGCTCACGGTCGATGGAATCGCCACGGTTTGCACGACCGTATCGGTGGTTGCCGTGCCGTAACCATCGAGCCAGGCCTTGTAAGTTCCGGCATGCGCGGCTTCGCCGGAAGCGGTGCTGATCACACCGCTGCTGGCGGTCCAACTGGTGGCGCCGGATTCGAAGCCGCCGTTCAACACGCGCTCGACCGGCGTACTGGTCGTATTGCTGATCGTGAAGTTCACCGTGCTGCTGGTGCCGATGTTGTTCGCTGCGTCGTAGGCCTTCGCGACCAGGCTGTGGCTCGCATTGCTCAACGTGGTCGAGTCGAGCGTGGTCGAATAC
>JANXUW010000278.1 GCA_025351985.1 Pseudolysobacter sp. | reverse complement strand
TCCGAATTTTGCTATCGCTTTAATCGCCGGTTCGATTTGGCCGCACTGATTCCCCGTCTTATCCTCGCCGCTGTACAGACGCCACCACTACCTTACAAGCTCGCAACGATGGATGCGTGATGTGGGGAATCAGGAAATTTTAAGATAGAAATTCTATAGGAGGGAGCCAAAAAATTCGATTTTCCTGATTAGAGATAATGAATTTTGTTTCTCGCTTAAATCGGCTATTCGATCTTGCTACGCCGCCTGCAACCGCAGCCGATAAATTTCCAGGTGCTGGTCGGTGCTGCCAAAACGCAGTTCGAACGCCAGCAGGCGCTTGAAATAATGGCTGACATTGAGCTCGTCGGTCATGCCCATGCCGCCGTGCAATTGCACCGCCTGTTGGCCGATGTAACGCGCGGCCTGACCCATCCGTGCCATCGCCGCGGACAGCGCGGCACGCCGCGCGAGCGGATCGGGATCGGTGCATTGCGATGTGGCGAGGTATGACATCGAGCGCGCCTGTTCGAGATGCATCAGCATTTCCGCCATGCGGTGTTGCAGCGCCTGGAAGCTGCCGATCGGCGCGCCGAACTGCACGCGCGAACGGCTGTATTCGATCGTCGCATTAAGGATTTTTTGCATCGCACCGAACGCTTCGGCGCAGAGTGCGGCGAGGCCGATATCGAGCGCCGATTGCAACGCGACTTTTGCATCGCCGCCGAGCCGTGCATCGCCGCTGACTCGCACATCTTTCAGTACGATCGCCGCGGCGCTTTGTTCGTCGACCGTCACACACGGCAGCAATTGCACGCCGGCTGCATCAGACGGAATCGCAAACAGACCGATTTCGTTTTCCGCAATGCGCGCGGAGACCAGCAACAGGTTGGCCGCCGGGGCGTGATAGACCACCGACTTGTTGCCATCGATGGACCAGCCGTCGCCATCGCGCACGGCACGTGTTTCGACCTGCAGCGGATTTTCTCGCGTCGAAATTTCGTCATGCGCCAGCACGGCGATGAGCTCACCCGAGGCCAGCGTCGGCAACCAGCGCTCGCGCTGTTGCGTTGATGCGAGTTCGACGATCGCTTGCGTCGCGATCACCGCACTCGACAGAAACGGTTCGAGCAACAGGCCCTCGCCGATCGCATTGCCGACCAGCATCGTGCCGACCGCACCCGCGCCGATGCCGCCGTCCTGCTCGGGAATATTGAGCGCAAGCAGGCCGAGTTCGCCGAGCGCGGTCCACGTCTCGCGCGACCAGCCATCCGCCGAATCGCGCACGGTGTTGCGGTACTCGAAATCATAGCGCTCGCTGATGAAGCGCCGTGTCGTATCGAGCAGCATCTGCTGTTCATCGCTGAATGAAAAATCCATGTGCTGCTCCTACAATCCCAGAATCATCTGGGCGATGATGTTGCGCTGGATCTCGTTCGATCCGCCGAAAATGCTCAGCTTGCGCAGGTTGAGATAGGTCGAGGTTTCGCGCGCGATCTCGCCGCTGGAATCGCGATACACCAGCGCATCGGGCCCAAGAACTTCCATCTGCAACTCGGACAGGCGCTGCATGATTTCGGTGCCGCGAATCTTCAGCATCGACGCTTCCGGGCCGGGCGCGTGTTTTTTTGCCTCGGCAAAAATCACGCGCATATTGGTGATTTCCAGCGCGCGCAATTCGATTTCGACTTGCGCGATGCGCGTGGCGAACAGCGGATCCTGCAGCATCGTCGCGCCGGCTTTCGGCTGCGCCGCGGCCATCTGTTTCAGGCGCGCGAGTTCGCGCTTGCTCGCGCCGATGCCGGCGATGTTGGTGCGCTCGTGACCGAGCAGGAACTTGGCGTAAGTCCAGCCCGCGTTCTCTTCGCCGATGCGATTGGCTACCGGCACGCGCACGTTGTCGAACCAGATTTCGTTGACCTCGAACGTGCCGTCGAGCAAGCGTGTCGGGCGCACCGTGATGCCCGGCGTTTTCATGTCGATCAGCAAAAACGAAATGCCGCGTTGCGGTTTGCCGCTGCTATCGGTGCGCACGAGGCAGAAGATCCAGTCGGCGAACTGGCCGAGCGTGTTCCAGACTTTCTGGCCATTGAGCACGTAGTCGCCGCCATCGCGCTCGGCTTTCATTTTCAGCGAAGCGAGATCGGAGCCGGAACCCGGTTCGGAATATCCCTGGCACCACCAGTCATCGGCCGCGAGAATGCGCGGCAAAAAATATTGTTGTTGCTGCGGACTGCCGTAACGCATCAATACCGGCGCGACCATCTTCACGCCGAACGCGAGTTGCGCCGGCGCATCGGCCAGGGCGCATTCGGTCTCGAAAATATATTGCTCGGTCTTGCTCCAGCCGGTGCCGCCGAACTCGACCGGCCACGCCGGCGCACCCCAGCCCTTTGCATGCAGGATTTTCTGCCAGTTCTGGATGTCGTCACGGATATGGCTGTCGTCGCTGCGATGCATGCGATCGCGAATTTCCGCCGGCAACGCGGTGGCGAGAAACTCGCGCACCTGATCGCGGAACGCTAACTCTTCCGCGTTGAAATCGAGATCCATAAAAACTCCGCTCGGTGAATCAGGTGGCTGTAGAAACCGGGTAATAACGCACCAGCATCTGCGCGACGCAGGCGGGTTTCTCGCCGTTTTCAATTTCGACCGTGGCGGACCAGAACACCTGGATTCCGCCCGTCACCGGTTCGATGCGATCGAGCACGATGCGCGCACGGATGCGTTCGTTCACTCGCACCGGCGCAGGCAGGCGCACGCGGTCGAGGCCGTAATTGATCGCCATGCCGATGCCGTCGATGCGCACGCAGGATTGCATCAGTATCGGGATCAGCGACAGCGTCTGGTAACCGTGCGCGATCGTGGATTTGTACGGCGATTCGCGGCGCGCACGGTCGGGATCGGTGTGGATCCATTGCGTATCGCCGGTGGCCTCGGCGAACTGTTGGATGCGCTGCTGATCGATGACCAACCAATCGCTGCACGCAACTTCGCGACCGACCCAGTCCGCCAAGGCTTCGAGATTTTCGATGATCTGCATGATCTGGTTCAGACGATTTCGAACAGCCCGGCGGCGCCCTGGCCACCGCCGACGCACATCGTCACCACCGCGTATTTCACGCCGCG
>JANXUW010000268.1 GCA_025351985.1 Pseudolysobacter sp. | reverse complement strand
CGTGCGCCTGCGCTGCGAATTGTTCGGCTCGCTCGCACATACCGGACGCGGCCACGGCACCGACAAGGCGATCATGCTCGGACTCGAAGGCGACGAGCCGGACAAGGTCGATGTCGACAGCATCAACGCACGACTCGCGCGCATCCGCGCTGACAAACGGCTGCAACTGAATCCGACCTTGTCGATCGCGTTCGATGAAAAACGCGACCTGATTTTCAACAAGCGCCAGAAGCTGCCGTACCACTCCAACGGCATGCGTTTTCATGCGTTCGATGCGCAGGAAAACGAGCTGTTCACGCGCGACTATTATTCGGTCGGTGGCGGTTTTGTGGTCAATCACGACGAGGCCGCCGAAGACAAAATCGTCGCCGACACCACGGCCCTGCCCTACCCGTTTCACAGCGGCGACGAGTTGCTGCAGCAATGCCATGATCACGCCATCAGCATTGCGCAACTGGTGCTGGCGAATGAACAGGTGTGGCGCAGCGAGGCGGAAATTCGCAGCGGCTTGCTGACGATCTGGAAGGCGATGCAGGATTGCGTGGCGCGTGGCACGCGCGAGAGCGGCATCCTGCCGGGCGGCCTGAAAGTGCAACGTCGCGCGCCGCAGATGTTCGCGGAATTGATGAGCCAGCCCGAGGCCGCTTTGCGCGATCCGCTAACGATTCTCGACTGGGTGAATCTGTACGCGCTTGCGGTCAACGAAGAAAACGCGGCCGGCGGAAGAGTCGTCACTGCGCCGACCAATGGTGCGGCCGGCATCATTCCCGCGGTGCTGCATTATTATCATCGCTTCTGCCCGAACGCGAACGAACAAGGCGTGCTGGATTTCATGCTGACCGCGGCGGCGATCGGCATCTTGTACAAGGAAAACGCGTCGATCTCAGGCGCCGAAGTCGGTTGCCAAGGCGAAGTCGGCGTGGCCTGCTCGATGGCTGCAGGCGGACTCACCGCCGCACTCGGCGGTACGATTTATCAAATAGAAAATGCTGCCGAAATCGGCATGGAGCACAACCTCGGTCTGACCTGCGATCCGATCGGCGGCCTCGTGCAGATCCCGTGCATCGAGCGCAACGCGATGGGTTCGGTCAAGGCGATCAACGCACAACGCATGGCGTTTCGCGGCGACGGCAAACATCGCGTATCGCTCGACAAAGTCATCAGGACGATGCGCGATACCGGCCGCGACATGCAGGACAAATACAAGGAAACCTCGCGCGGCGGGTTGGCTGTCAACGTAATCGAGTGCTGAAAGAACTCGTCATCGCAGAAGAATGCTCGGCCGCAATTCAATTTGATCGAACTCCGTCACACAGATCCATTCTGCAATGGCCGCTCAGCCGCTGAGCGTGTTTCCTCTTAGCGCAGCAATCAGTTCGCGCACAAGCCTGCGTTGTTGCGCGGATAAGACCAGATACGCGTCGATTGCCTCACGATCCACCAGCTTGAGATCAATCGGCCAAGCGATTCTCGGCTCTCCCACTTTCCTCCCCGATGGGGCGCCGTAGCGTAGAGCTTGTGGTTCTACACCAAGCAATTTCGCTAGAACCTGCAATTTGTCCTGCTCCGGGATTGCACGTGCGTTGAGCCAGCGCGAAACAGTCTGAAAACTTACCGACTTACCGCGGTATCTGGAATTGAACTGCTTGAACAGCACCGTCGGTCGCGGCTCGTAACCTGCGACGCGCATCGCCTCCGCCAATCGTTTTGAAAAGCCTTCGCGTTCCTGGTTCATGGCGGGACGTTACGAATCCCGGCGTAGAAAAATTCACCTTTAGAGTTCACAATAATTAACTAGTTAAGTTAATTATTGCGAAGCTGATCCGTAATGGCCAAATATACCCAAAGAAATTCCTTCGAAATCCCGCCCGTTGACTTGACGACGTCCGGCTATGCCAAGCCAGTTCAGCGGCATGCGGCTAGTGAATGCTTCGCATGCTCGGCGACATGAGCGCCCTGCAAAACATCCTGAAGTCGTACCGCGATGCGGCCGCATCAGAGCGCGAAAAAGGAACCTATTTCGAAGAACTCATCCATACGTATTTGCGCAATGAGGCAACGTATCGCGATCTTTATGATGGCGTCTGGACGTATTCGGAATGGGCTAAGGCGCAGGGTCTCGATGCGCGCGACACAGGCATCGACTTGGTCGCAAAGACACAGGGCACGAACGAATTTCATGCCATCCAGTGCAAGCAATATTCGGAAGACTATCGAGTACAAAAGAAAGACATCGACAGCTTCTTCACCGCGTCGGGGAAAAAGCCGTTTACGCATCGCATCATCGTCAGCACGACGAATAACTGGAGCGAACACGCCGAAGATGCGTTACGCGGTCAGCAGCCGCCAGTCAGCAAGATTGATCTGAACGATCTGGAAAACAGTCAGATCGAATGGGGCAAATACGCGCCGCACGAGGCCGCGGAGCTACGCCAAAAAAAGAAGTTGCGCGAACATCAGCAAAGCGCGTTATCGGCGGTCAAGGCGGGCCTGCAAAACGCCGAACGCGGCAAGATGATCATGGCCTGCGGCACCGGCAAAACGTTCACCAGCCTCAAGATTGCGGAGGCACTCGCGGGCAAAGGCAAGCGCGTGCTGTTTCTTGTACCCGGTCTGGCGCTGCTGTCGCAAACGCTTACCGAATGGACTCAGGAAAGCGAAACCCTGCTGCACAGTTTTGCCGTTTGTTCCGACAGCGATGTCGGCAAAAAACGCAAGCAAGACGACGACACGGTGCAGACGTTCACGCATGAACTGCGTTATCCCGCCACCACCGAACCTGCGCGGCTCGCGACGGAAATGGCCAAGCGTCATGACGATCAGCACATAAGCGTGGTTTTCAGTACGTATCATTCGATCGACGTGATCAGCCAAGCGCAGAAGGAGTTCGGCCTGGCCGACTTCGACCTGATCATCTGCGACGAAGCGCATCGCACGACCGGTGCCACGTTCGACGGCGATAACGAGAGCAACTTCGTCAAGGTACACGACAACGATTTCATTCGCTCAACCAAGCGGCTGTACATGACCGCCACGCCGCGCATTTACGGCGACAACGCCAAAGCGCTCGCCGAACGCGACAACGTGGCTTTGTGCTCGATGGATAACGAAGATCAGTACGGCAAGCAGCTTTACCTGATCACGTTTTCCGAAGCGGTTAAACGCGGCCTGCTGGTGGATTACAAAGTCATCGTATTGGCCGTGGAGCAATCGCACGTCAGCCGCCGCATCCAGAGCTTGCTGAAAGACGAAAGCAATCAGCTGAAAGTGGATGATGCCGCCAAAATTATCGGCTGCTGGAAAGCGCTATCCAAACAGGGACTGGATAGCGATCTGGTCGATGATCACGAACCGATGAAACGTGCAGTCGCGTTCTGTCAGGTGATCGAAATAGCAAAAGGCGCGAAGACGCACAAAGTCAGCTCGAAGAACATCGCCAACATGTTTCAGGCGGTGGTAGAGGAGTATCAAGCCAGCAATGATGACGATGCCGCCTCGCAACTTGCGTGCGAGGCCGAGCATGTCGATGGCGGCATGAATGCCAGCCAGAAAGAAGTCAAACTCGCGTGGCTGAAAGCCGACGTGCCGCAAAACACGTGCCGCATTCTGAGCAATGTGCGTTGTCTTTCCGAAGGCGTGGATGTGCCGGCGCTGGATGCGGTGCTGTTTCTCACACCGCGCAACTCACAAGTGGATGTGGTGCAGTCAGTCGG
>JANXUW010000261.1 GCA_025351985.1 Pseudolysobacter sp. | reverse complement strand
TCGCGCCCGGCCAGGTGCGCGCCGAGGGCGAGCGCAAGATCATTTCCTACGGCACTTCGAGCTACGGCTACGACGTGCGTTGCGCCGACGAGTTCAAGATTTTCACCAACATCAACTCGACGATTGTCGATCCGAAGAACTTCGATTCGCGCAGTTTTGTCGACGTGCAATCGAACGAATGCATCATTCCGCCGAACTCGTTTGCACTCGCGCGCACGGTCGAATATTTCCGCATTCCGCGCAAGGTGTTAACCATCTGTCTCGGCAAATCCACGTATGCGCGCTGCGGTATCATCGTCAATGTCACGCCGCTGGAACCGGAATGGGAAGGTCACGTCACGCTGGAATTTTCGAATACCACGCCGTTGCCGGCGCGCATTTTTGCGCACGAAGGCGTGGCGCAGATGTTGTTTCTCGAATCCGACGAGGAGTGCGAGACCAGCTACAAAGATCGCGGCGGCAAGTATATGGGGCAGCGTGGCGTGACTTTGCCGCGGGCCTAGTACTCATGTCATAAACTACTACCTTCGCCAGATTGCGCGTCGGCGGTGCTCGGAATCCTCATGCACTCAAGGTACATTCCGGTTCCTCCGCTCCGGCGCCACCCAATCTGACATCGCTCGCTACGTTTATGACACGAGTTCGGAAGAATTCGCCACGACGTGTAAGATTCGCATCGACTTTCGATTGGAGATACCTGAATGCAATTGTCAAAATATTCCGCCGTGCTGCGGTCACTCGCGGTGCTGTTGTTATGTGGTTTGCTGGCCGCCTGTTTCGGCGGGCGTCACAGCAAATCCGATGAGTTGCTGAAAACCTCGGATATTCCGGCAGCCTACGATCTGACCCTGCATGCCGACAAGGACGGCCAGTTCGACCTGGACGGCGCCACCCTGGCCCCGGAAGATCTGCGCGGACATCTGCATTATCTCGAAGAGCAGCACACGGCGGTGAAGACCGTATTGCTCAAGCCGGGTGAGAAGTACAAGGTGAAAAGTGTGCATATCAACGAACTGGCGAAGATCGGCTACGAGTTGAAGTTCCGCGCATTCATCGACAACGATGGCGAGATTTCCGAAGTGCGCGCACGCGCGGTAGAAAATTGATTCAGCGAATCCACCGGGAGCAGAAAATGATCAAGCGTCTTTTGATAATGGTTTTGGCGATGTGCAGCATGTTCTCTGCCATCGCTGCTTTCGCGAGTGACGAGCGCGCCTTTGTCACGCCGGAAAAAGATGGCCAGTTCACCATCGAACGGCAGAAGATGCCGAAGAATCAGTTGCTGGCGTATCTGGCCGATTTGCAGGAGCGCAAGCACATCACGGCCGTGGTGTTGAAGCGTGCCAAAGATGCGAGCGACATGCAGAAACATCTGATCAAGGAAATGGGCGATCACCTCAAGATCGAGGCTTTGTCAGACGAGAGCGGCGATCTGAAACCGTTGGTCGATCCGACTCCGATCACGCCGGCTGCTGCACCCGCTTCTTCGTCTTGATGCCTTTGCCGGCGGCGTGCCGAGTCGTCGGCGCGGCACTTTATGGTTTTGCTGCGGTCACAGCAAAACCTTTTGAAAACTCCGACTTCGATGTCTGCTTTCTTGCGTAAATCATTTTTCGTTATTGCCGTGTCGATGTTGTCGACCTCGGCTTCCGCGCAGAACCCGTTCGGCTGGCTTATCGACAAGCTGCCGTTTGTCGGCGACAAAAAAGCCGCGGATGAAGCCCCTGCGCCACCGAAGGATTTGCCCGAAGCGATCGCACCGATCGCGTTGAGCAAGGGTGTGCCGTATCGGTTTGCCGTGCGCGACACGTCGCCGGCGATGGATTTTTCCGAAGGCAAGAGTCATTACCGCCGTATCGATCTGCTGCGGCCATTGCCGTTCGCGGCGTTGCGCATCGAAACCATCACGCAGGGCAGTGGCAAATCCAAGTCGGTGCTCAAGCCGGTCGTGTATGTGCTCGACGATGCCGAAAAACCGCGCGACACGGTCAAGGTCGACAAGCTCGCGCTGGATATTCGCCCGCTGCAGGCCTCGCGACTGGTGGGCTGCGTGAAACTCAAGAACGTGCAGCATTTCGCTTTGGCCAGTGTGTCCGACGACAAGAACAAAGTGTTCACGGGGGCCGCGCGCGACAAGGTCGATGCGCCGACCAAAGGTGGTTTTTATTACGCCACCGACGGCATGCAGGCGGCGATCGCGTATGCGCGATTCGGTGAGGTCGAACTCACCATCAACGAACTCGCATCGGAAAAATACGATTGCCAGTGATCCGGCGAGGCACCCGAAAAAACTTCAGCGCCCGCGCGCGCGAAACCGCTCGCGATAACTGTTCGGCGTAATACTCGTGACATTCTTGAACAGTCGGCGAAAACTGCTGATGTCCTGATAACCGCAGCGCTCGACGACTTCGTCGAATGTCAGCTTCGTTTGCTCCAATAACGCCTTGGCGCGCTCGACGCGCAATTTCTGCACGAACTCCAGCGGTGTCGCGCCAAAACTTTCGTGAAAACGACGCAGCAAGGTGCGCTCGCTGACTTTGCAATGTTCGGCGAGCGCGACCACGCTGATCGGCGCATGCAAATTGCGTTGCAGGTAAAGTTCCGCGCTCTCGCTGAAAGCGTGCCGCGGTTTTTGTTCGAGCACGCGACTGACATAAGGCGCCTGACTTTGGCGGCTCGGATCCACGAGCATCAGCCGACCGATATTGTCGGCCATGTCCTGGCCGACGGACTGTGCGATCAGCGCGAGGCACATCTGCACAAACGACGTTGCGGCACCGGCCGTCATCACCTTTCCGGAATCAACAACGATGTCATCGGCGGTCAAATTCACATTCGGATATTGATGGCGGAACGATGCGGCCAGCCACCAGCTCGTGGTCGCGGCAAGCCCGTCCAGCAAGCCGGCTTCGGCCAGCAGAAAGGTGCCGGAGCACGCGGCGGCGAGGCGTACTTGCGCGCGCGCGGCAATACGCAGCAGATCGATCTCGGCACCGAGGCGCTGGAAGTTCTGCTGCGATGGGCCGCTGTAGTGCAGTCCAAGCCCCGGCACGATCAGCACATCAAATGCGCTCGGATCGAAAATCACGGTTTCAAAATGCACGCCGTGCGCCGCGCGGATCAGGCCACCCTTCGCGCTGGTGGCGATCACGGAATACGGCGGCGCATCTCCCGGGCGACGCAGGTGCGTGAGTTTGTTGGCAACACGAAAAATATCCATCGATTCCGTCACCGAGGATGCCAGGCAGTCCTCGAACACCAGCGCGCCGATACGGGTCGTGCTGGGGGTGTTGGCGGTTGTCACGGGTGGATGCAACATCGCATCTGCACCATGGTTATTGCCGTACATAAACCACTCCGCCGCCGCGCGCGGCCAGCCATGAAAGGGTGTGTGCGGGGATCGCTACCGCATCGGTCGTGTTGCGTTCTCCACAAGCAATCATTGCACGCGGATGTGGCGTGGGGTTTGCATCGCCAGCATCGAGCGGCGCCAGACTGACTTGCGCATCGCGACCGGCAAGGTGCGGCTCTGCGATCACGCGCCAGCGGCCCGGCGTTAGCGTCGGTACATCGCCACTGCGGCACGCAAACGCATCGAACGACCACTGCGCCGCGCCGGTTTTGCTGGTTTCGAAATAACGCAGACGGTGATCGCCGAGATCCCATTCCAGCGCATACGGCGGCGTGGTTTTCGATTGTGCGCTACTTAGCGCTGCCTGCACTTTTGACTGCACCGTGAATCCCAGCAGACCGGCCACGATTATCGCCAATGCCACCACGGTCAGCAGTTTGAATGCGTGGTTGCAGACCCCGAGCAAATTTGTTTTCGCGTTCATCATCACACTCCCTTTAGCCCATCGACGGTGCCAGATTACGCCGTGGCGTGCTCTGGCACAGGTGGCTAAAGCGCAATTGTAATGGTGAAATCCGCCAAAGCAAAAAAACGAACTGGCGTCTGCCGGATTATTTCGCGTCGTGGAAAATAACGCCCAGCGTATGCCGATGGCCGCTGTGCAACCGGCTCACGCCGTGGCGCATATTGACGCGATAGCTGCCGCGCGCGCCTGCCACGGGACGATGATGCACGGCGAAGATTACGCCGTCGCCGCGCCTTAGCGGCACCACCTCGGCACGCGATTGCAGGCGCGGGCGTTGTTCGGTCAATACAAATTCGCCGCCGCTGAAATCGCGTCCGGGTTCGGAAAGCAGAAAAGCCGCCTGCAGCGGGAAGACGTGTTCGCCGTACAGTTCCTGATGCAGGCAGTTGTAGTCGTCTTGTGCGTATTGCAGAATCAGCGGCGTCGGTTTGTCCTGTCTGGCCTCATGGCAACGTGCGAGAAAGCTCGCATGCTCGCGCGGAAAACGCACGGCGATGGACATGGCCTCGTTCCACAGGTTCGCGATATCCGCGAGCGGCGCGTACAACTCGGTGCGCAGCGTGCTGATGATTTGCGGCAATGGATAGGCGAAATATTTGTATTCGCCGCGACCGTAGCCATGCCGCGCCATGACCACACGGCTGCGGAAAATTTCCCGCGACGAATAACTTTTCGCCAGCGCGCGGCATTCGTTTTCGTCGAGGATATTTTCGATGACGGCGTAACCGTGCTGCGCCAGATTGTCGGTGATTTTTTGCCAATCCAGCGCCGCCAATCGTTGCGCGAGCGGCAGCGGGTTTGCGATGGCGGATGCGGCGGTCGCGAGTACAGTCACAGCGCCGCCTCGCGTTCGAGCAATACGCGCTTGCGTTGCACGCCCCAGCGATAACCGGACAATGCGCCGTCATTGCGCACCACACGATGACACGGAATCGCCACCGCCAGCCGATTTGCCGCGCACGCCTGCGCCACCGCGCGCACGGCCGCGGGCGCTCCGATCTTGCGTGCGATCTGCGCGTAGCTCGCCGTCGAACCGATCGGGATTTCGCTCAGGGCCTGCCAGACGCGCTGCTGGAAAGCCGTGCCGCGCACGTCCAGCGGCAGATCGAGGCCCAGTTGCGGTGCATCGACAAAACCCACGACGCGGGCCATCCATTGTTCGAATTGTGTATCGCCGCTGATCAGCGCGGCTTGCGCAAAGCGATCCTGCAGATCGTGCGCAAGCGTGTCCGGATCGTCGCCAAGAAGAATGGCGCAAATGCCTTTTTCACTCGCGGCCACGAGAATCGAACCCAGTGAACACTCGCCGATGCCGAAGCGGATCGAGGTGCCGTCGCCGCGCGCGCGAAAATCGCTCGGCGTCATGCCCAGTGCTTTCGTCGAGGTCGCGTAGAAGCGTCCGCTCGAGTTGTAGCCGGCGTCGTAGATCGCATCGGTCACCGTTGTTTTGCGCGCAAGCTCGTTGCGTACGCGATGGATGCGATGTGCGCTGGCGTAGGCTTTCGGCGTGACGCCGGTGATCGCCTTGAACACACGGTGAAAATGAAAACGGCTCATGCCCACGGCCGCCGCGAGTGCATCGAGTGTGGGCGTTTCGTGCGCCGTTTCGATCAGCCGGCACGCCTGCGTGACCGCGCTTGCCTGACGTTCCGCCAAAGTCGCTTCGTTCGGGCGACAACGTTTGCACGCGCGAAAACCGGCTTGCTCCGCCTCTGCGCAGCTTGCATGGAAACGCACATTCTCGCGTCGCGCCAGCCGCGCCGCGCAGGACGGACGGCAATACACGCCGGTGGTTTTTACCGAAAAATAAAACGCCGTGTCGGCCGCAGGATCACGCCGCA
>JANXUW010000247.1 GCA_025351985.1 Pseudolysobacter sp. | reverse complement strand
CATTTAAGACTATCTATAATTGACATAACCCCTGAAAGCAATCAGCCTTTTTTTTCTGATTGTGGTAATTTTGTAATTACCTTTAATGGCGAAATTTATAATTATTTAGAGATTAAATCAGAACTTCAAGTAAAAGGCCATAGAAACGGCAACAGCACGGTGCCGTTGTAACCGCCCGCCACCAGCACGGTGCCGTTGGGCAGCAGCGTCGCGGTGTGATAGTAGCGCCCGGTCGCCAGCGTGCCGGCGGCGGACCAGTGATTCGTCGCCGGATCGTACAACTCAGCGCTGGCGACAGTGCCGCTGTTGCCGTTGTAACCGCCCGCCACCAGCAGCTTGCCGTTGGGCAGCAGCGTCGCGGTGTGATTGTACCGCCCGGTCGCCAGCGTGCCGGCTGGTACCCACGTATTCGTCGCCGGATCGTACACCTCGGCGCTGGCGAGGTTATTGCCGCTGCTGTCCTGACCGCCCGCCACCAGCACGCTGCCGTTGGGCAGCAGCGTCGCGGTGTCACTGCGGCGCGCGGTCGCCAGCGTGCCGGCGGAAGACCAGAGATTCGTCGCCGGATCGTACAACTCGGCGCTGGCGAGATAGCTGCCGTTGCCGTAACCACCCGCCACCAGCACCTGGCCGTTGGGCAGCAGCGTCGCGGTGTGATAGTAGCGCCCGGTCGCCAGCGTGCCGGCGGCGGACCAGTGATTCGTCGCCGGATCGTACAACTCGGCGCTGGTGAGAGTGCCGCCAACGCTGTTGTTGTAACCGCCCGCCACCAGCACCTTGCCGTTGGGCAGCAGCGTCGCGGTGTGTTGGAAGCGCGCGGTCGCCAGCGACGGCCCATTGGCGAACCCCGCCGCCTGCGCGCTCGCTGCGGCAAAACTCGCCGACAGCAACAAAATCACGGCAAACGCAACCAACCGAATGACCGATGTAATACAACGCATGATTTAGCCCCTGTAGGCAATGGCAACGATCGCTGCCGCGCAGGCTAACGTGAATCGGTGGTGATTTCCATCGAACAGTGCGCCGCCCACGATGCCGCGGTATGCCTCAGCTGCGAGGGACTATCCGGAATCTTTTCCCCTTCCTGCTTTTTGGTTTGAAAGAGTTTTGAAAGAGGTTTGAAGCGATCGCTGTCGTTGCCGGTTTTGAGGATGCGGCGCCGGTGTGTGTCGATCCACCATAGTGTCTTGGATTGCCACAAGCTCAGAAGCAGCTGAGCTATGCATTCGGCGAGATTGGATTCTCCTGGCATGCGCGGTGCGACGGCCAGCGGCCCCGCCAGCTCAAAGGCGCATGCCTTGTTGCTTCAAGCATCGACGCTGATCTGCGCATTCAATCGTCCGGACATGACGATGGCGCACATAAAGGTCTTGAACTGCTCAATATTGCTCGAAGGCGGATGCGACTCGGACAGCAGGGAAGCAAGTCCAAGCAGCTTAGTGTAGAGAGCTGACTGCTGCGGCCCGACTTTGCCGCCGAATGCCAGCATGTGGAGGATCTGGCTGGACGTCACTTGCTTCTGTTCGGTCGGGGGGCCCCAACGCCGCACGACCGGATCCTTCAACTCGCACAGCTTTGGCCGCATCGCGTCAATTGGGCGGCCATCGATCTCCAAATCCTGCAGAAACCGAAACAGCATTAAGAGATTCGGGTCTTTCACATCGCTCGGCAGTCGGGAGACAAGCCATTCCTCTGCCTCTTTCCGGATCGGATAGTTGATCTTGGCGAAGCAGCCGAAAGGCCTGTCCGCAATGTTCGCTCGGCACGTTGGGCAGTGCTCCCGGTACTGGCGGATCGGCTGGGCCAGAGCCACGAGCCGTCCGATCGTCATCGGAACCTGATTCACCGTTCCATCCGGCCGACTTTGGCTCACATGAACCTCGTACCGGCCGAGGACCGTCTCGATCGGCAAATCGGGGTTGGATTTTCGCACTTCGGCAACCGCAAACTCAGCCAGGCTCATGTAGCCGACGAGGGTGGCAAGCTTCTCTTGCGGCACGTTCTTCCGCACCTCGCAGGGAAACGTGAGCACATAGTCAATACTCATAAAAGGGTCTCGCAAATGAGCCGGGGTTGGTGGCCAAGTTAGGTGAGTGATCCGATATCAACAAGGTGAAGGCGGCAAAAAAATGGTGCGCCGATGATAATGGTTCAGCGCCCCAAACTCACCAATCAACCTACCTTGCAAAGCAAAGCCCGGCGTGAACTATCGCGGCGCAATTGATCCATCGCGCTGACCACCGCGAATCACTTGTTTGATCTGCCCATCGGAACTGCCAACTCAGCTGCGCAGTGCTGCCTCGATTGCAGCAATGTCGATCTTCTTCATCTGCATCATTGCATCGAACGCTCGCTTG
>JANXUW010000220.1 GCA_025351985.1 Pseudolysobacter sp. | reverse complement strand
CCGCGCCGATCGCGCCGTAATTCAGCGCATCGTCGGCCTTTGCATCAAAGAATGGCGGTTGCAGGATCGCGGCCGGGAACACGATTTCATTCAGCAACGGGTTGTAGTACGCGTTGATCGTTTGCGGCGTCATGCCCCATTCGCGGCGGTCGACTGGCTTGCCGATCTTGGCCATTTCCCAGGCGCGATTGAACTTGTCAGCGGCGCGGATGTTGGTGACATAACCATCACGCGTGATGCTCAATCCGCTCCAGTCGCGCCATTCGTCGGGGTAGCCGATCTTCGGCATGAACGTGGCCCATTTTTCGAGCGCCTGCTTTTTTGTTTCGGCGCTCATCCAGTCGAGATTTTCGATACGTATCTTGAGCGCGTCGTGCAGGTCGTTGACCAAGTCCTGGGCGCGCTGCTTGGCTTCTGGCGGAAAGGTCTTGGCGACGTACAGCTCGCCGAGCGCCATGCCCATTTCGGCGTTCGTGGCGCCAAGCACGCGTTTCCAGCGCGGTTTGTTTTCCTTTTGTCCCTGCAAGGTCTTGCCGACGAACGCGAAACGCTCGTCGACGAACGCCTTGCTCAATGCCGGCGCGGCCGAGGCGACGATATGAAAACGGAAATACGCCTGCCATTGCGTGATCGGCGCTTCAGAGATGAGCTTGTCCATCGTCGCGAAAAATTCCGGCTGCGCGAGCGAGAAACCGGTCTGGCCGTTCACGCCTTGCGCAGCAAAATATTTCAGCCACGAAAAATGCGGCGTGGTCTTGTCGCCTTCGGCCATGCTGACGAGGTGATATTGATTGCCCGGATCGCGCAACGCGACGCGCGTGAGCGATGCGTTCGCGAGTTTGGTTTCGAGATCGACCACGGCTTGCGCCTGCTTGCCCGCGTCGTCTTTTTTCACGCCGACCAGCACCAGCAAATTGGCGATGTGCGCCTGATACGCGGCGAGCAGTTTCTTCGATTCGGCATCGGTCTTGAGGTAATAATCGCGATCCGGCAAACCGAGTCCGCCCTGGCTGGCGAAGCCGATCGTCATCGTCGAATTCTTGAAATCCGCACCGCGGTCGAAGTCGAACAGCAGCTTGTCGCCTTGCGCCGCGTAGTCGCGCACGAGCTCGGCGATGTCGTCGGGATTGCGCAAGCCATCGACGCGTTTGAGGTCGTCCTTGATCGGCGTGTAGCCGGCTTTCTCGATCGCCGCCTCGTCCATGCCGCTCGCGTAAAAGTCGCCGATCTTTTGCTGGATCGTGCCCGCTGCCGCCTTGTTCAGCGCCATCGCATCAAGCAGCTCATGCTGCGTCGCGAGCGACCGTTCGCGCAATTTGTTGAATGTGCCCCAGCTGGTCTGGTCGGCCGGAATCGGATCGTTCTTGATCGCGATATTGTTGACGTAGCCGAAGAAGTCGTTGCATGCGCCGGCCTTGCTGTCGAGCTTGGCCGGATCGATGCTGCTGCGTGGCGCATCGGCCGCTGCGGCGCCGAGTGCAAGCGTGATACCGGCGGCAAGCACGAAAGGTTTTAACAAGCGAGTAGTCATTGAGTTTCCTGTGGAATTTGCAGTTTTGGGGAGCTGCGCAGACCAAGAATCGGGAGGACGCGAAAGCGAGAATTCGTCACCCGCTTTACGTCTCGTCGCCCATCCAGGTTTCGTCTATGCAGCTATGTGCTTATACGTAAAAAAGTCCTACCAGATATCAACCTTGCTATCGGCCCCGCGCACCATCGCATCGCCGGCCTTGCACTCGAACGCCTTGGCGAAAGCTGACACGTTGCTGATTGGTCCGATCACGCGGAATTTGGCGGGCGCATGCTCGTTGGATTGCACCTGCAGCTTGAGCTGTTCCGGGCGCTGGCTGGTGCGCCAGGTTTGCGCGTACGAAAGAAAAAAGCGTTGATCCGGATTCAGGTTTTCGATCTTCTCGTCACCCTTGCCTTGCGGCGTCAGTTTGAACGCGTCGTAGGCCACCAGCAGGCCACCGAGATCGGCGATATTTTCGCCGAGCGTGAGCTTGCCGTTGATATGCAACTGATCGATCGGCACGTACGCGGCAAACTGATTCACGAGTTTGGCGGTGCGGCTCTCGAACTGTTTTTTGTCCTGCGCCGACCACCAGTTCTTGAGGTTGCCGGCGGCGTCGAACTGACTCCCTTCGTCGTCGAACGCGTGCGTCATTTCATGCCCAATCACCGCGCCGATACCGCCGTAGTTCAGCGCGTCGTCGGCCTTTGCATCGAAATACGGCGGCTGTAATTGTGCGGCCGGAAAAACGATTTCGTTGCGCGTCGGGTTGTAATACGCATTCACCGTTTGCGGCGTCATGCCCCATTCGGTCTTGTCGACCGGCTTGTCGATCTTGGCAAAATTGCGACGTGCCTCGAACGCGATCGCCGCGCGCATATTGTCGAGATACGAATCGCGTTTGATCGTCAGCGCCGAATAGTCACGCCAGTGATCGGGATATCCGATTTTCGGATCGAGCGTATCGAGTTTGGCATATGCCGATTTTTTCGTCGCCTCGGACATCCACGCGAGTTTTTCGATGCGTTCGTGCATCGCCACCTTGAGATTATTCACGAGCACCAGCGCGCGCGCTTTCGCCTCGGGCGGGAAGGTGCGCTCGACATACGCCTGGCCCAGCACTTCGCCGAGCGCGTGGTCGGCGGAATCGATCACGCGTTTCCAGCGCGGCTTGAGTTCCTGCGTTCCGCGCAACACCTTGCCGCGAAAATCGAACTTGGCGTTGACAAAATCCTCGCCGAGAAAATCCGCCGAAGACGCGATCAGGTTCCAGCGCAGATAGGCTTGCCAATGCGAGACGGGCACGTCGCTGAGCGCCTTGTCGGCGGCCGCAAAAAACAGCGGATGCGGCAACGAAAAACGTTTCACGTCGTCGCGATGAATCGCCTTGAAAAATTCCGTCCACGAGAAATGTGGCGTTTGTATATCCGCCTGTTTCAGGGTGACGATCTGGTAGGACTTGATCGGATCGCGCAAGCTCACGCGATCCAGCGACGCCTTCGCCAGCCGCGTTTCGAGTGCGAGCACCCAGTCGGATTGTTCCTTCGCGTTTTTCTCGCCGAGCAGGCTCAGCATTTTCTCGATATGCGCATGATATTTTTCGAGCAGCGCTTTCGATTCGGCATCCTGGCGTATGTAATAGTCGCGGTCCGGCAGGCCGAGTCCGCCCTGACTGGCATAAGCGATATCGTTGGCCGAATCTTTCAGGTCGGCATCGGCACCGAACTCGAACAACACACCAAAACCAAGCGCT
>JANXUW010000187.1 GCA_025351985.1 Pseudolysobacter sp. | reverse complement strand
CACCCGCAGCAGCGGTCGCGACGGCACCCGCCACGACGCCCGCGGTAGTGCCGCCCGCGACAAAAGCGATTGCGCCACCGCCCGCTTTCGGTGCCGCGCCAGCGCCAAACCCGGCGTCGCAAACTGCAGCGCCAACGACGGCGTCGACTCCGCCTGCAGCGCCCATCGCATCAGTGCCGGCAAAGGCAGCCGTATCAGACAAAATCCGAGCGCCAGCACCTGCTATTGCTGCGAACCCCGACGAAAAACCTGTTCAGGCGTATTACGAACTGCCGTTCCCGGTACGCAAGGATTTACCCGCGATCAAGATCAGCATGCATGTGTATGCGGTCGATCCGGCGCAACGTTTTATCGTGGTCAATAACGTGCATCAGGGTGAAGGCGACAGCATCGAGGGCGGCGTGACCGTGCGCGAGATTCGCCCGACCGACATCGTGCTGGAATTCCAGGGGAAAATATTCTCCGTGCCGCGCACCGGCATCTGAGAAATGTTCGTCCGCGTCGATACCCGCCATCGCGCACATCCGCCGTGGGCGACCATCCTCATCATCCTGGTTTGCGTGCTGGTATTTTTGTGGCTGGCCGGCGCAGAGCCCGATGAACGAGTGCAGATACTGCGGCGCTGGGGCACGGTGCCAGCGACGCTGTTCGATACGAGCGTGCCGTGGCTGCGTCAGCTGATCGAATTGCGCCCGCTGCGTCTCGTCACGTCATTGTTCATCCATGCCGACTGGATGCATCTCACCGGCAATCTGCTGTTCCTGATGATCTTCGGCTTGTCGGCAGAACGCGCGCTCGGCGCGTATCGATTCCTCACGCTGTTTCTGCTCGGCGGCGCACTCGCCAATCTGGTCGGCGCGCTGACCCTGGCGAGCGCGAACGTGCCGATCATCGGCTCCAGCGGGGCAGTCTCGGCGATCGTCGGTGCGTATGTCGAACTGTTCCCGCGCGCACGACTCGGGCTGGTATTGCCGCTCGGATTGTTCCTCGAATTCGTGCGTATTCCGGCGTCGCTGCTGATCGGATTCTGGATCGTGCTGCAACTGTTGTTCACCTACGTCGGCCCGGCTTTCGGCACCGTCGTGTGGTGGACGCATATCGCCGGTTTCGCGATCGGCATCGCGCTCGCGTGGATGTCACGCGGCGCGATTGCGCGGCGATTGCGCAACTAGTTTTCCGGGTGCGCTTGCCAAAAGAAGGTGCGCCGGATCTCAGCCTTTTTGCTCCGGCATCGGAGCAGCGGGAACCGCCGGCTTGCGCTGGAACGTCATGCTCTTGAGCACGTTCAGCGCTTCGCCTAGCGCATAGTCGTCGAGCTGGTCGCGCGCGGCCTGTGCCGCATCGCCGGGTTTCGCCACGTCGGGTTTTTCCTGATCGCCCTTCAGATGCCGCGGCAGATCACGTTCGCCGGAAATCAGCGCGACCGGCGCGTTGCGTGCGGTCAGCTTCAAATCAGCGAGTTCGATATCCGGCACGATGCCGGTGCCCTGGATCGACGTGCCGTTCGGCGTGTAATAACGCGCGGTGGTGAGTTTCACCGCGTGCGATTCGTCGAGCGGCAACACGGTCTGCACCGAGCCCTTGCCGAACGTGCGCCGGCCCATGATCAGCGCGCGGCCATGATCCTTGAGCGCGCCCGAGACGATCTCCGCGGCCGATGCCGTGCCGTTATCCACCAGCACCACCAGCGGCGCGCCGGCGAGCACGTCGCCCGGGGTGGCGCTGAAACTCAGATCGGCTTCTTTCAATCGTCCCTTGGTGGTGACGATCACGCCGTCTTCGAGGAACGCGTCGCTGATTTCCACGGCCGCGGTCAGCAAGCCACCGGGATTGCTGCGCAGGTCGAGGATCGCGCCGCGCGGTATGCCGTTCTTCTGCTTGAGCTGGGCGACGATGCGCTTGAGTTCAGCGCCGGTATCGGATTGAAACTGCGCGACGCGCACATACATGTAGCCGGGATCGAGCATGCGCCCGCGCACGCTAGCGACGCGGATCGTTTCGCGCACGAGCTTGATTTCCAGCGGCGCGCTGGCGCCTTCGTGCAGCACACTCAGGGCGATTTCGCTGCCGGCCTTGCCGCGCAACATGTCGACCGCCTGGCTGGCGTTTTCGGAAGTGATGAGCTTGCCGTCGATGCGCACGATGGTGTCGCCGGGCTTGATGCCGGCGCGGGCGGCGGGCGTATCGTCGATCGGCGCGATCACACGCAGCGCGCCTTCGCTCGCCATTACTTCCACCCCGAGGCCGACGTAGGAACCGTTGGTATCCTCGCTGAGCTCCTCCATCGCCTTGGCTTCGAGATATTCGCTGTGCGGATCGAGTCCGGCGAGCAGTCCGTGGATCGCCGCCTGCATCAAGGTCTTGTCATCCACCGGCTCGACATACGCCTGCTTGACGAGGTTGAACACCGTCGTGAACAGGCGGATATCTTCGAGGCTGACGCCATCTTTCGAGGGCACCTTGAGCGGCGGTTTTGTGTCGGCAGCCGTCGCGACCGGGGCGGCTTTTTCGTCGGCTTGCGCCAGCAATGTCGTCAGGCCAAGAAAAATAGCGAGCGTAAGGCGAAACAGCATGGCAGTTCTCCGAATCAATGCGCTGGATTATAGCCAGCGAACCGCAACGGCGGCGTCAAGATTTGCAATGCTTTGAAGCACGCCATGAATAAAGCTAATGCGTCGCTGCGCTCAACCAACCACGCGGATCCATTGGTTTGCCCTGGTAGCGCAGCTCGAAATACACGCCAGGTGATTTGCGTCCGCCGCTGTTGCCGGCGGTGGCGATGACTTCGTTGGCGTTGACCCAGTCGCCGACGTCCTTGAGCAAGGATTCGTTGTAGCCGTAAAGACTGAGGTAACCGTCGCCGTGATCGACGATCAGCAACAGGCCGAAGCCACGCAGCCAGTCGGCGTAGGCGATGCGGCCATGCGATACGGCGTGCACTTCGGTGCCGGTGTTCGCCGCGATCACGATGCCGTGACTGCCGCGACCGCTGTCGTCGTTCGCGCCGAACGCGGCGCCGATCTTGCCACGCACCGGCCAGACCAGTTTGCCCTTGAGCTCGGCGAACGGCTCGGCGCCGGCGAGCTGCTTCGGGATGTCGGCAAAAATATCGCGCAGTTTTTCGAGCAGATCGAGCACGCCTTTTTCATCCTTGCCGAGCGCGTTCAAGCGGCTCTGCTCGTCCTTCAGCGTGGCATCGAGTTCGGTCAGAAGTTTTTCGCGCTCGCTGCGATCCTGCTGCAGCTTCGCCGCATCGTCGGCACGCGCGGCACGTGAAACTTTTAACGCTTCGGTCTGGTTTTCGATCGCCGTCTGCACGTCGGCGAGCTGTTGCAGATCCTTCAACAAACCTTCGATTTTCTCGACCCGAGCGCGCTCGAAATAATGATGATAGGCCAGCACGCGCGCGAGCTTGTCGATGTCGTCCTGCGCGAGCAGCAGTCTTAATTCTTCGTTCTGGCCGAGCGCATACGCCGAGCGCAGCAGCGCCGCGAGCGCATCGCGCTGCGCCTTGAGTTTTTCGTTGAGCGCACTGCGCTGGCTTTCGAGCTTGGTGAGTTCGCCGCCTTGCGCAAGGATTTTTGCATCGAGTTCGCGCAGCTCTTTTGCCGCCGCGGCGATTTTCAATTCCTGCTCGCGCACCGCCTTGGTGGCATCGTCGCGCTGCGCTTGCGTGGCTTTCAGCGTGTCGCTGATTTTCTTGATCTCGCCGCGCACCTGATCGAGTTTCTGCTTGGCGTCGGCTTCCTGGCTCGCGTGCTTGCCTGCCTCGTCATCCGTCGCCGATGCCGCGCAAAAAGCGCAAGCCAGCAGCAGCGCGAGGACGAGCCGAGCAAAAAAAACAGACACGCGCGAGCGCCGCTTCAGTGGCTCAACTGCACAAGATTCTGCCCGCTCATTTCCGGC
>JANXUW010000162.1 GCA_025351985.1 Pseudolysobacter sp. | reverse complement strand
ACACCAGATAACCGCCGGTGGTGTGCAGCACGCCTTTCGGTTTGCCAGTCGAGCCCGAGGTGTAGAGGATGAACAACGGATCTTCGGCGTTCATCGGCTCAGGTGCGCATTCGGTACTTTGCGCTACCATCAGCGAGTGATACCAGCGATCGCGCGGTGCCTGCATCGCCACCGGCGAGCCGGTGCGGCGCACCACGATCACGGTTTCGACGGTATTGGTGCCGGGCCGTTGCAAGGCTTCGTCGACATTGATCTTGAGCGGCACTTTTTTGCCGCCGCGCAAACCTTCGTCGGCGGTGATGACAAGTTTGGACGTGCAATCGCTGATGCGTCCGGCCAGCGAATCCGGCGAGAAGCCGCCGAACACGATGGAGTGCACCGCGCCGATGCGCGCGCATGCCAGCATTGCGACGGCTGCCTCGGGGATCATCGGCAGGTAAATCGTGATGCGATCGCCTTTCTGCACGCCGAGGTTTTTCAGCATGTTGGCGCACTTGCAAACCTCGGCATGCAGTTCGCGATAACTGATGCGACGCGATTCGTTCGGATCGTCGCCTTCCCAGATTATCGCGGTCTTGTCGCCGTTTTTTTCGAGGTGGCGATCAAGGCAGTTGGTCGCGACATTCAGCTCGCCGTCGGCGTACCAGCGGATGTGCAGATCGCTCGCGTCGAACGAGGTGTCCTTGACTTGCGTATAGGGTTTGCTCCACGCGAGACGCTTGCCGATGCGGCCCCAGAACGCGCCCGGATCGCTCACGGACTCATCGTACAAACGTTCGTAATCGGCGGCCTTGATGTTCGCCTGCGCGGCGAACTCGGCGGAAACGGGATACAGCTTGGACACCATCTTGCTCCTGAAATATTACTGTCACGCAGTGTCGCATGACCTACCTGCACACTAGCGCGAGTTGGCGGCATACCAATACGACTTTAGTCGAAAAAGCAGCGGGTTTCGACCAATGGCCAATAGTGCCAAGACGACGCGCAGCGCAGTCTCTGAATCTCGTTTCATAAACTGCCGCGCTTGTCGGCCTGCACGCCATACGCTGCAGGAAAGGCGACAAAAAACACAGCACGTCGATCCAAAGCTGCGTCAGACACACATCAATCGGGGAGAACAGGCATGGCAAACTCAAGCACGCAGAGCGGCGGCGCACTTACCACCGGACACAAGCGCGTCATTTTCGCGTCCAGTCTCGGCACCGTTTTTGAGTGGTACGACTTTTATCTTTATGGCTCGCTCGCGGCGATTATTGCGAAGCAGTTTTTTTCGGGACTGAATCCGACCAGCGGATATATTTTTGCGTTGCTCGCGTTTGCCGCGGGTTTTGCGGTGCGTCCGTTCGGTGCGCTGTTGTTCGGCCGTTTCGGCGACATGATCGGGCGCAAGTACACCTTCCTTGTCACGATCGTGATCATGGGTACATCGACCTTCCTCGTCGGTTGCCTGCCGAATTACGCCAGCATCGGTGTCGCCGCGCCGATCATCCTGATCGCGCTGCGTCTTTTGCAGGGTCTGGCGCTCGGTGGTGAATACGGTGGTGCGGCAACCTATGTCGCGGAGCACGCGCCGCCGGGCAAACGCGGCCTGTACACGAGCTGGATTCAAACCACAGCCACGTTGGGATTGTTCCTGTCGCTCGTGGTGATCCTGATTTGTCGCCTGAGCCTCGGTGCTGCATTCGACGATTGGGGCTGGCGCATTCCGTTCCTGATTTCCGCGGTGCTGCTGATGGTGTCGGTGTATATCCGCATGCAGTTGCAGGAGTCGCCGCTGTTCCAGCAGATGAAGGCCGAAGGCAAATCCTCGAAGGCGCCACTGACCGAATCGTTCGCGCGCTGGGGCAACGGCAAGGTTGTACTGCTGGCATTGTTCGGTGCGACGGCGGGCCAGGCGGTAGTCTGGTACGCGGGGCAGTTTTATTCGCTGTTCTTCCTCACGCAGACGTTGAAGATCGATGGCACTACCGTCAATCTTCTGATCGCCGGTTCACTGCTGATAGGCACGCCGTTCTTTGTCTTTTTCGGCTGGTGGTCGGACAAGATCGGTCGCAAGCCG
>JANXUW010000135.1 GCA_025351985.1 Pseudolysobacter sp. | reverse complement strand
ATATTCTGCGCATGGAGATCAGGATAAAAATGGATTCCAGCCTGCGCTGGAATGACGGTAACTTTTCGAGTTTTCGCAAACTGCGCAGCGCTTGCGTCGCGTCGACGGCACATCGTCGCGTTCTTTGCATCGCGCGCATTTCGGTCTAGAGTCGCGACCGAACCCAACTCCCTGCGGGACACTGCGATGCCTGTCGAATCTCTGCGTAACTGCCTCGGAATCATCGCGCTTGTCAGCGCTCTCGCGAGTGCCGCTGCACCGGCAAATACGCCGCCGCTGGCACCGGACATCCCGAAAAAATTCGAGGTTCCGACCGACAACTCCGACTACAGCAAACGCGAAGTGATGATCACGATGCGCGATGGTATCAAGCTGCATACCGTCATCGTCGTGCCGAAAAATGCGCAGCACGCGCCGATCATTTTCACGCGCACACCGTACAACGCGAGCAAGCGCGCCGAGCGCAATATCAGCCCGAGCATGCTCGCGACCTTGCCGATGGGCGACGAGGTTTTTGTCAGCGACGGTTATATTCGTGTGTTCCAGGATATCCGCGGCAAATATGGCTCGGAAGGCGATTACGTGATGACACGACCGCTGCGTGGGCCGCTGAATTCGAGCAAGGTCGATCACTCCACCGATGCCTACGATTCGATCGACTGGCTCGTGAAAAACGTGCCGGAAAGCAACGGCAAGGTCGGCATGATCGGTTCGTCCTACGAAGGGTTCACCGTGCTCATGGCGTTGGTCAATCCGCATCCGGCGCTCAAGGTGGCGGTGCCGATGAGTCCGATGGTCGACGGCTGGAAAGGCGACGACTGGTTCCACAACGGCGCATTCCGCCAGACCAATTTCGATTACATCTACAGCCAGACCATCGCGAGAGGCGAAGGCAAGCACGTCGCGCGCGGCGGCTATGACGACTACAGCAATTTCCTGCGCACCGGTTCGGCCGGCGACTACGCAAAACGTTTCGGTTTCGACCAGTTGCCGTACTGGAAGAAACTTTCCGAGCATCCCGCCTACGACGCCTACTGGCAAGGCCAGGCGCTCGATCCGGTGATCGCCGCGCAAGCGCTGACTGTGCCGCGCATGATCGTTGCCAGTCTGTGGGATCAGGAAGACATGTACGGCGCGCTTGCGACGTATGCGGCGACCGAACCGAAAGATACCAACAACGACAAGAATTATCTCGTGCTCGGACCGTGGCGCCACAGCGGCGTGAACTACGACGGCAGCGTGCTCGGTGCGCTCAAGTTCGATGGCGATACCGCGTTGCAATTTCGCCGCGACGTGATGAAACCGTTTCTCGATAGCTATTTGAAAGACGGCGCAGTCAAAGCCGATACGCCGCCGGTATTCGTCTACCAGACCGGGACCAATCGCTGGCAGCGCTTGTCGCATTGGCCGCTGGCCTGCGAAAAGGATTGCGCGACGATATCGAAACCGCTGTACCTGCAAGCCGGATTGCATGCCGGTTTTGATGCACCGAAAACGACCGTGACAGTTTCAAAATTCGACGAATATATTTCCGATCCCGCCAAGCCGGTGCCATACCTGCCGCGGCCGGTGCATTTCGAGGATGGCGATGCGTGGAAACGCTGGCTGGTCACCGATCAGCGTTTCGTCGATGGCCGGCCGGATGTGCTCAGTTACTCCACCGAGCCGCTGACCGCCGCAGTAAGAATTGCCGGTGCGCCGATGGTGAACCTGTTCGCCTCGACCAGCGGCACCGACAGCGACTGGGTGGTGAAAGTCATCGACGTCTATCCCGATGAAATGGCCTCACAAGCGGAACTCGGCGGTAACGAAGTCGGTATCGCGATGGATATTTTCCGCGGCCGTTATCGCGACAGCCTGGAACATCCGCATGCAATCGAGCCAGACAAAGTGGAAAAGTATAAATTTTCACTGCCCAATACGAATCACGTCTTCCTGCCCGGCCACCGCATCATGGTGCAGATCCAGTCGAGCTGGTTTCCCCTGTACGACCGCAATCCGCAAACCTATGTCGAGAATATTTTCTTCGCCAAGCCGGAGGATTATCGCCGCGCCATACAACGCATCCATACCGACGCGCCGACCGCGAGTTTCATCGATTTGCCGGTGGTGTCGGATGAGTGAATCTGCTGGATTGTCTTTTTTGACAACGATTCGCCACTATCATTAAGATATACAACGTATTATGTATATCCGAGGAGATCAAATGTCATGCAAGTTTCCAAATGGGGCAATAGCTTGGCGATTCGACTACCCGCAGCCATCGTTCAGGCGCTGGAGCTGCAGGATGGCGACGATATCGAGGTGCGAATCGCTGCGGCTCGCGTTTTCGAGGTGAAAAAGAAACCCGGAACCCAGGAATTTCTTGCTCGACTGAGAAAGTTTCGCGGCAAACTTCCCGCCGATTTCAACTTCGACCGCGATGCCGCGAATGAGCGCCGGTAGGGCGTTCATCGACAGCAATATCGTGTTGTACCTGCTATCGGCGGATACGACAAAAGCGGATCGCGCCGAAACGATTCTCGCATCCGGTGGCAGCATCAGCGTGCAGGTGCTCAACGAAGTTACGAATGTTGCGCGCCGAAAATTGAACATGCCGTGGAACGATATCCACGACGTCGTCACGCAGGTAAAAGCGCTCTGCAACGTCGAGCCGTTGAGCATCGAAGCCCACGACAAGGGTCGATATGTGGCCGAGCGTTATGGCCTGTCCGTGTATGACGCCATGATCGTGGCATCCGCGCTGCTCGCTGGATGCAGCGTACTGTATTCGGAAGACATGCAGAACGGACTCGTTATCGATGAGCAATTGCGTATTTGCAATCCCTTCGTTGCCCAGCCGGTCGCCAAGAAACCGACCCGAACGCGCTAATCTTTTTGAGCTTTCGCGAGCGCCTCCGCCAATTGCGCACCACTGATCGGCTTGCGCAAAAATGCATCCATGCCGGCATCGCGCGTGCGTTGCTCTTCATCGCCGCCGGAACGCGCGGTGATCGCGATCACAAACAAGCGCGGCGTGTTGTTGCTGCGCTCGCGTGCGCGCAACAGGCGTGCGAACTGGAAACCATCGATGCCGGGCAGATCAAGGTCGAGCAAAACCCGATCGATTTCGCCGCGTTCGAGTTCAGCCAACGCCGCCAGTCCGTGCGGCGCGTGGCGCACGCTGTGACCTTGCGCTTCGAGCAGGCCGGCGATCACGCGTGCGATCGTGACATCGTCTTCGACCAGCAGGATTCGCAAGCTCGCGCCGGGTGTTGTCGCGTTTACCGCAGCCGTGACATTGCTGGCCAACGGCAAGATTCCGCCCTCCGCGTTCTCCGCGGAAACCTCCGGCAATGGCAGGCAGACGTTGAAGGTCGTGCCGATACCGAGCGTGCTCTCGACGCTGATCGAACCACGCATGCATTCGACCAGTTCGCGACAAATGGCCAGACCGAGTCCGCTACCACCGTAACGCTGCGTGATGCCGCCATCGGCCTGCTCGAAACGCTGGAACAGACGTTCGCGCAGCTCGGTGCTCATGCCCGGCCCGGTGTCGTGCACGCTCAGCAATATGCCGCCATCCGCGGCGCGCGCGAGTGTTATGCCAACGCTGCCGCGCTCGCAGAATTTCAGCGCGTTGTTGCACAGGTTCAACAAAATCTGTTTCACGCGCAACACATCGCCGGATACATATCGTGCGGCATCGGGCGCGATTTGCACATCGAATGCGAGATTTTTCTGCAGCGCCAGCGGTTGCTCCAGCGCATGCACTTCGCGCAACAATCCGGGCAGATCGAACGGCATTGATTCCAGCTCGAGTTTGCCGGCTTCGATACGCGCAAGATCGAGCGCGTCGTTGACCAGACGCAACATCAGGCTGCCGGATTGCGCGATGGTTTCGGCGTAACCGCGCTGCCGCGCATCGAGCGGCGTGCGCAATAAAAGTTCGGTCATGCCGAGCACACCGGTCATCGGCGTGCGGATTTCGTGGCCCATGTTGGCGAGGAAACCGGACTTCGCTGCACTCGCCTGCTCGGCCCAGTGACGTTGCTGCTCGGCCAACGCAAATTGATGCCGCCGATGCACGCGGGTTCGATAATTGAGGAACACCGCGAGCAGAAACAAAACAGCGATCAACGCATAGATCGCATACGCAAACGGCGTCAGCCACGGTGCACGTTTGACGTCGATTTGCAGCGGTTTTGAGCTCGCACTCCACACGCCATCGGCGTTCGCGGCGCGTATCTGCAGTTGGTATTTGCCGGCCGGCAACTGGCCGAATTCGCGCACGCCGCGACTGCCGTTGTCGACCCACGCGGGATCGTACCCGGCCAACTGGAATTGATAGCGATTGCCCGGCGGATTGGCGAACGACAACGCGTGCGCCTCGACCCGCAAATCGCGATCGTTCCAGCTCAACTCGATCTTCGCATCGGTCGCCGGCAGCGCCAGTCGCTGTGCATCGCGACTGATGCTGATGTCGCCCAATACCAGCGGCGGCGCGATCGGATTGGTGCCGAATTTCGCCGGATCGAAGGCAACGATGCCGGCCAGATTCGCCGCGAACAAAATGCCCTGTGGCGTGCGCACGAAGGCGCCGTCGGCGAATTCGGTGCTGATCAGGCCATCGCGAATATCGAAGCGGCGGATCGCACGCGATTGCGGATCGATACGAAATAATCCGCGCGCGCTGCTGACCCAGAGTTGCCCGGCGGTATCGATCACCATGCCGCCGGCTTCGACCGCCGGCCAGCCATCGGCAGCAGCGATTCGTTCGAGCGATTTCAAGCCGCTCGCATCAACCTTGAAATGTTCGAGCGCGCCGAGTGTGTGCAACCACAACGTGCCGTCGGCGGCAAAACTGAAGGCATGCACGCGTTGCGATGGCGCGCCTTTCGGTGAAACAAATTGCTGGCTGGTCGCATCGAAAAATTGCAGGCCCTCGGCATGCGCGAGCCAGAGTTTTGCCTGCGCATCACAACGCAACGCGGTGATGTCGACGCTGGCCAAGCCGCTCGCACCGGCGACAAAACGCGTGATCGCATGCGTCTGCGCATCGATGCGATGCAACGCGCCGCCGCGCGCGCTGGCCCAGATCGACTGCTCGGGACACGCGAGCAAAATGTTGAAAACGCCCGGCATCAGCGCATCGTCGCGTTTGGCGTCCAGCGGCAATGGGTGCAGCGTATTATTGTCGAGATCGAAAATGCCGAGTCCGGCGCGATGCCCGATCCAGAGCTGCCGCTGCTGATCTGCCAGCACCGACAGCGGCCGCAAATCCTTGACCGGCAAACGCTCGGCCACATGTTCGACCTTGCCATCCTGCGCATCCAGGCGATCGACGCCGCCATTTACGCTGACCGTCCAAACGCCGTGCTGCGCATCGGTGCCGAGGCCGACAAAATTGTTGCCGCTGAGGCTGTGCGCACCGCTCGGATCGGCACGAAACAAAGTGAAGTTGCGCCACTGCGGCGGCAAGTGCGCGAGACCGCCATCGGTCAGCGCAAACCACAATCCGTTTTCGTGATCGCGCAGCATGTCGAACACGCGATTGCCCGGCAGACTGCCGGCCAGCGCGGGATTCGGCGCGTACGTGGCGAGCGTGCCATCGCTCTGCAGAAGGCTCAGGCCGAGCTTGGTGCCGATCCACAAATCGCCTTGTGCATCGCGCTGCGTGGCAAATATGGACAGGCTCGGCAAGGTCGAACTCAACTCCTGCCGTGCGCGCAAATCGGTATCGATGCGCCACACGCCCTGATCGCTGCCGAGCAGCACGCTACCGTTTTTTTCCGCGCTGAGGCTGCGCGCCTGCAACGTGGCCGTCGCCGCAAAATCGACATGCCGCAACGTGCCGTCGCGCTCGCGCACATCGACGCCTTTGTCGGTGACGATCCACAAGCGTCCGCGCGCATCGAAATACAGACTCAGCACCGTATCAGACGAGACGCTATTGGCATCGGCATCGTCATGCCGCAGATGCGCGAACCGGCCATCCGCAAGCTGATGATCGAGGCCGGTGCTCGCGGTGCCGAACCACATCGTGTCATCGCCGCCATCCTGCGCGATCGCCCAGACATCGTTGTCGGCCAGGCTGTCGGTATCCGCTGCATCGTGGTGAAAATGGCGGAAGTCGCCGCGCGCGTTATCGAGCAGATTCAGACCGACGTCGTCGGCACTGACCCAAACCCGATTCGCGCGATCGATATACAACGCCGACACGCTGTTGCCGGACAGCGACTCTGGTTTCGCCGGATCATGTCGCCAGACGCGGAATGCGTTGCCGTCGTAACGCGCCAGTCCATCGCGCGTGCCGACCCAGAGAAAGCCGTCGCGATCCTCCGCAAGTTTGCTCGTGCGCGTCGCCGGCAAGCCGTCTTCGACACCGAACTTGCGGAACAGCGGCGTGCTGAACAAGCTGTCGGCGGCGAACGTATTGCCGATGCCGATCAAGCCGAGCAGCGCTGCAAAAAAAATGCGCGCGCGACGATTGCGATTGATCGAATCGATCGTGTCGGATCGAGCGTATTTATCCGTGGTCACGCGATTCTCCGCAACGGCGTCGTGCACACGTTACGCCATGCCGGCGA
>JANXUW010000133.1 GCA_025351985.1 Pseudolysobacter sp. | reverse complement strand
GCCGCAGGTGATGAAACGCAGCAGGCTTTTTTGTTCCTGCGTTTTCAAGTAGTGCTGGATGGATTGCACGCTGCTGTCGGTGTCGGCGGCCATCAGAAATACCCTTCCTGTTTTTTCTTTTCCATCGAGCCTGCGCTGTCGCGGTCGATCACGCGGCCTTGTCGTTCGGACGTGGTGGCAACCAGCATTTCCTGGATGATCGCGGCGAGCGAATCCGCCTCGCTCTCCATCGCGCCGGTCAGCGGATAACAGCCCAGCGTGCGGAAGCGCACGTTTTTTATCGTCGGTCGTTCGCCCGCATGCAACGGCAAACGTTCGTCATCGACCATGATCAGCGCGCCATCGCGCTCGACCACGGGGCGCGGTTTGGCCAGATACAACGGCACGATCGGAATCTGCTCGCGATAAATGTATTGCCAGATATCGAGTTCGGTCCAGTTCGACAGCGGAAAAACGCGCAGACTTTCGCCAACGTTTTTGCGCGCGTTGTACAACCGCCAGAGTTCCGGGCGCTGCTGTTTCGGATCCCAGCGATGCTGCGCCGAACGCAGCGAAAACACGCGCTCCTTGGCACGCGACTTTTCCTCATCGCGGCGCGCGCCGCCGAAGGCAAGATCAAAGCCGTGCGCATCCAGCGCCTGTTTCAATCCTTGTGTTTTCCAGATGTCGGTATGCAGCGCCGAGCCATGCGTGAACGGGTTGATGCCATCGCGCAGACCGTCGGGATTGGTGTGCACGATCAATTCCATCCCGGTGCGTTGCACGGTGGCTTCGCGAAACGCGTACATTTCGCGAAATTTCCAGGTCGTATCGACATGCAACAGCGCAAACGGCGGCTTCGACGGATAAAACGCCTTGAGCGCAAGATGCAGCATTACCGCGCTGTCCTTGCCGATCGAATACAGCATCACCGGCCTGGCGCTTTCGGCCACGGCTTCGCGCAGGATATCGATGCTTTCAGCTTCGAGGCGTTGCAGATGAGTCAGGATTGGCATTGCGTGGCGCGTTCCTCGGATACACCGCAACTGCGGCTCTGGCGCGGAGATTTCATAGCCGGCAAGGGTATAACACTGCGTCGGCGCGTGCCGAACCCTGTGCGAATAAGCATATAACGCGGGCGAGGAATTACGCAGAATTGGCCGGCCCGATGAATGGCAGAAACCTTCCATATTTCGTCCGCGCTGGCATGCCGGCCCCGGATTAAGCGAAAATGGCGGTTCAGCCCGGTGTTCGGGCCCAATTGATGTGTTCAATGAAAACTCTTTTCGTGACTGGTGGTGCCGGATTCATCGGCGGTAATTTTGTGCTCGATCTGCTCGCGCAAGGCGGTTATCGCATCGTCAATTTCGACAAGCTCACCTATGCCGGCAACCTGGACACACTGAGTAGTGTGCAGAGCCATGCCGATTATCGATTCGTGCAAGGCGACATCGGCGATGCCGAACTCGTGACGCGCTTGCTGGCCGAACACCAGCCGCACGCCATCGTGAATTTTGCCGCCGAATCGCATGTCGATCGTTCCATCGACGGACCGGCGGAATTCGTGCAGACGAACGTCGTCGGCACCCTGAGCCTGCTCGAATCGACCTTGAAATTCTGGCGCACGCTCGATGAAAAACAGCGCGGCGAGTTCCGTTTCCTGCATGTCTCAACCGACGAAGTTTACGGCTCGCTCGGTGCCGAAGGGCGTTTCACCGAAACCACGGCGTACGCGCCGAACTCGCCGTATTCGGCGTCGAAGGCCGCCTCCGATCATCTGGTGCGCGCGTTCCATCACACCTACGGGCTGCCGACGCTGACGACGAATTGCTCGAACAATTACGGGCCGTTCCAGTTTCCGGAAAAGCTTATTCCGCTGATGATCCAGAAAGCGCTGACCGCACAACCGCTGCCGGTCTACGGCGACGGTTTGAACGTGCGCGACTGGCTGTACGTGACCGATCATTGTCGTGCAATCCTGCGCGTGCTCGAAGCCGGTCGGGTCGGTGAGGTCTACAACGTCGGCGGCGATGCCGAGCGCGAGAATATCCATGTCGTCAAAACGATCTGCGTCTTGCTCGACGAACGCCGACCGCTGGCCGACGGCAAGAAACGCGAGTCGCTGATCACTTACGTCAAGGACAGGCCCGGGCACGACCGGCGCTACGCCATCGACGCCGACAAACTCAAGTCCG
>JANXUW010000129.1 GCA_025351985.1 Pseudolysobacter sp. | reverse complement strand
GGTAGGCGCCGAGAAACGCCTTGAGTTCAGCGCCCGGAATCTCGCCCTTGCGTGCGAGCGCGAGTTGCGGCGCGGGCTGCGTGGCGAGCGCGACGGCATGTTCGTTGCGACCTTTCTCGACGATCTCGACGCGCAAGGTCTGGTTCAAGCGCTCGCGCAGATTTTCCGGCGGCAGGTACAACTCCTGCACGGGCAGGATCGGACGCTCGATGTCGTGCGCGCGCTGGTCGTATCGTGCCTGCGCCTGTGCGTAGAACTGCGTCGCCGCATCAAGCGCACCTTCGTTGAGCACGAACAGCGACTTGTCGCCGAGATAATCAAACAGCGTTTCGGTCTTCTCGAAAAACAGCGGCAGGTAATATTCGATGCCGGCCGGCGTCGCGCCTTCCTTGAGATCCTGGTACACCGGGCAGCGGCGCGGATCGATCGGAAAACGTTCGCGCAAGGTATTGCGAAAATGCTTCGCCGATTCTTCGGTCAGCGGAAATTCGCGTGCGGGCAGCAGGCGCACCGACTCGACTTTTTCCTGCGAACGTTGCGACTCGGCATCGAAGGTGCGGATCGAATCGATTTCGTCATCGAACAGTTCGACACGATACGGCTCGGCGCTGCCCATCGGAAAAATATCCAGTAACGCACCGCGCACGGCAAAATCGCCGGGCTCGGAAACTTGCGGCACGTGCCGATAACCGGCGCTTTCGAGGCGCCGCTGTTCGATGCCCAGATCGAGTTTCTGTTTCACCGCCAGCACGAGGCCGAAGCCGGTGATGAAGCTGCGCGGCGCAAGGCGTTGCATCAGCGTACCGATCGGCACGACCAGCACGCCGCGTGTCGTCGTCGGCAATTGATACAGCGTGGCGATGCGCTGCGAAATAATTTCCGGATGCGGCGGAAACAGATCGTAGGGCAGGGTTTCCCAATCGGGGAAATGCAGCACGGGCAACTCGCCGGCGAACACGCGCAAGTCGTCGTCTAGCGTGTGCGCGGCGTGCGTATCGCGCGTTACCGCGACCACCAGACCATCGTGGCGGCGCGCGGTTTCCGCGATCGCCAAGGCGAGCGCCGAGCCATGTGGCGGCAACCAGAAACTGCGATGTTTGCTGCTGCTCGGTAGCGGCGGAGTCAATAAGGCTTTCATGGATTCCATAACAGGGACAGCGCCGTGGAGAGTGACGAGGCACAGCAGCGCGTGGTGCCTAGTTTACCGCGTGCAGCAACGGCGTGCGCGGAATCGATGCGGCTGACGCGGGTTGCGATGAATGTCGTTTAAGTCAATAAAGATGCGGGTTTGCCGCCGTTGGTCATGCCCAACACTTCACATGATTTTACGTACCCGTTTGGCGCGATACGTGATAATGCAGGCCGATCGAATCTCCTGCGGATATGTATTGCATGCCTAGCATCACCCGAAAATTTCCATTGCGTGCGCGTACTTCGTTGTCGCTCGCAACAGGCATCGTGCTGGCCGGCTGTTCGCCACCGCCGCCACCGCCGCCAGTTGCGGCAGTGCCGGTCAGTGTGGTCAGCGCGCAGAAAAAAACCATTCCGGAATTGATCAGCGCAGTCGGTTCGGTCGAGGCGATCAACAGCGTCGCCGTGAAGTCGCTGATCGATGGCCAATTGCTCGAAAGCCACGTCAAGGATGGTGAAGATGTAAAGGCCGGCCAGCTGTTATTCAAGATCGATGCGCGCCCCGCCCAAGCCGCGCTCGCGCAAGCCGAAGCGGCGCAGGCCAAAGATGTCGCCGCGCGCGATCTCGCCAAGGCGCAGGTGGCGCGCTACAAACCCGTCGCCGACAAGGGCTTCGTTTCGGCGGATCAGATGCAGCAATACGTCACTGCATACGAAGCCGCGGCGGCGAGCGTCAAAGTCGATCAGGCGAATGTCGGTGCGGCGAAATTGACCCAGGGTTATACCGATATCTATGCGCCGATTTCCGGGCGTGCCGGACGCATCCTCGTGCAGGCCGGCAACATCGTCAAAGCCAACGATACGCAAGCGTTGCTCGTGATCAATCAGATCACGCCGATCTACGTCAGCTTTTCGATTCCGGGGCAACTGGTCGCACGCGTGCGCGCCGCGCAAGCGCAGGCAACACTTGCGGTGCAGGCGAGCGCGGAAGGCATGAAGGATGCGGCGAGCGGCGAGCTTGCGTTTGTCGACAATACCGTCGACCAAACGACCGGAACGGTGAAGCTGCGCGCGAGTTTCGTGAATGCAGGCGAGCAGCTCTGGCCGGGCCAGTTCGTTACTATCGCGCTGACGCTCGGCAGCGAAATCGATGCGATCGTAGTGCCGGATGCGGCGGTCAAGGCAGGGCCGAACGGCAGCTATGTTTTTGTGATCAACGCGCAACATCACGCCGAGCTGCGCAGTATCACCGTCGCGCGCGATGCCGGCGGCGAAGCGGTCATCGCCAAGGGTTTGAGCGAAGGCGACTCGGTCGTCACCGACGGCCAGTCGCGCCTGGTCGACGGCACGCTGGTCAAGACTGAAGCGACGAAGCCATGAGCATTTCGGAGCTGTTCGTTCGCCGGCCGGTGATGACCACGCTGGTCATGGTCGGCATCCTCGTGTTTGGTATCGCCGCGTATAAATTGTTGCCAGTGTCGGATTTGCCGAACGTGGATTTCCCGACCATCCAGGTCACCGCAACGTTGCCTGGCGCGTCGCCGGAAACCATGGCGTCGGCCGTCGCCACGCCGCTGGAAAAACAATTCTCGACGATCGCCGCGCTCGATTCGATGACCTCGCAGAGCGGCATCGGCCAGACCCAGATCACGTTGCAGTTCACGCTCGGGCGCAGCATCGATGCGGCCGCGCTGGACGTGCAATCGGCGATTTCCGCGGCGCTCAAGCAATTGCCGCCGACCATGACCACGCCGCCGACCTTCCGCAAGGTGAATCCGGCCGACGCGCCGATTTTTTTCGTCGGCATGACTTCGAAAACCTTGCCGTTGTCGAAGGTCGACGAGTACGCGGAAACCCTGCTCGCGCAACGCCTGTCGATGATCGACGGCGTGGCGCTCGTGAACGTTTACGGCTCGCAAAAATATGCCGTGCGCATCGATCTCGATCCGGGCGCGATGGCCAGTCGCGGCCTTGGCATCGATCAGGTTTCCGCCGCTGTCAGCAGTGGTAACGTCGACCTGCCGACCGGTACCTTGTACGGCAGCGACCGAACCTACAACGTCATCGTCAATGGCCAGTACGACAATGCGAAATCCTTCGCCGACCTGATCGTGAGTTACCAGAACGGCGCGCCGGTGCGGCTGCGCGATGTCGGAAAAATTTATGACGGTGTGCAGAACGACAAGGTCGCGGCGTGGGTCAACGGTCAGCGCGGCGTGTTGCTGGCAATCCAGAAACAGCCCGGCGTGAATACCATCGCCGTGGTCGAGCGCATTCGCGATGTGCTGCCGGGTTTCAAGCAGCAACTGCCTGCCGGCGCCGAGCTCAAAATATTCTACGATCGTACCGAAAGCATTCGTGCATCGGTCGATGACGTTGAGTTCAGTTTGCTGCTCGCGCTGATGCTCGTGGTGCTCGTGATCTTCATTTTCCTGCGTAATATTTCGGCGACTGTAATTCCGTCGCTGGCGTTGCCGATGTCGATCGTCGGCACGTTCGCGATCATGTATCCGTTCGGCTACAGCCTCGACAACCTCTCGCTGATGGCGCTCACGTTGTGCGTGGGTTTCGTCGTCGACGATGCGATCGTCATGCTCGAAAACATTTCGCGACACATGGAAATGGGCAAGACTGCGCTGCAGGCCACACTCGATGGCGCGCGCGAAATCGGTTTCACGATCCTGTCGATGACCTTGTCGCTGGCGGCGGTGTTTATCCCGATCATGTTCATGGGCGGCATCGTCGGGCGCCTGCTGCACGAGTTTGCGGTGACGATCGTCGCCGCCGTGCTGGTGTCGGGCTTCGTCTCGTTGAGCCTCACGCCGATGTTGTGTAGTCGCATGCTCAAGCCGCATCACGGCGAAACCCACGGACGTTTTTATCAGGCGTTCGAGCGCGCGTTCGATGGCACGCAGGATCTGTATCGGCGTTCGCTGAACTTCTGTCTCGCGCATCGCCGCTGGGTGATGTTTGGTTTCGTTTTGATCCTCGTCGCAACCGCGATCATGTTCGTCAAGATACCGAATGGTTTCCTGCCGAGCGACGATACCGGACAGTTGTTCGTGTTCACCGAAGCGGATCAGGATGTCGGTTTCGCCGAGATGGCGCGCAAGCAAGGCGAGGCCGCGGCGATCATCGGCAAGGACAGCAATGTCGATGGTGTGATGTCGTTCATCGGCGTTTCCGGCAGCAGTTCGACACTCAATCTCGGGCGCATGATCATCACGCTGAAGCCGCGCGGCGAGCGCGGTTCGCCCGATGAAATCATCCAGGAACTGCGCCCGAAACTCACCGGAATTCCGGGCCTGAAAGTGTACCTGCAGAATATTCCGATCATCCGCATCGGCGGCCAGCTGACCAAGACGCAATATCAATACACCTTGCAGGACAGCGATACCAAGGAGCTGTTTGCGTTCGTGCCGAAGATGGTCGATGCGATCAGCAAGCTGCCGGGTTTCCAGGATGTGACCAGCGATTTGCTGATCGCGACACCGCAGATGGACGTCAAGATTGATCGTGATGCAGCCTCTGCGGTGGGTGTCACGGCGGCGCAGATCGAGACCGCGTTGTACACCGCATTCGGCCCGGCGCAGGTGTCGACGATCTACACCGCGATTGATCAATACTGGGTGCTGATGCAGGTCGACCCGAGCAAGCAGGGCGATACCAGTGTGCTCGGGCAGCTTTACATCCGCAGCAGCGGCGGACAACTCGTGCCGCTGTCGGCGGTGGCGCATTTCACCAAGTCGGTCGGGCCGGCGACGATCAGCCATCTCGGCCAAGTGCCGTCGGTCACGGTGTCGTTCAATCTGGCGCTTGGCGTGTCGCTTAGCCAAGCGGTCGAGCGCATCGACGCAGCGGTCGCGCAGCTCAAGGTGCCGGACAGCATCATCGGTTCGTTCCAAGGCACGGCGCAGGCGTTTCAATCATCGATTTCGGGCATGGGCATCCTGTTGCTGATCGCGCTGTTCGTGATTTATCTCGTGCTCGGCATCCTGTACGAAAGTTTCATCCACCCGCTGACGATACTTTCGGGCCTGCCGACGGCGGCGTTCGGCGCATTGCTGACCTTGATGATTTTCCACATCGACCTGAATCTGTATTCGGCGGTCGGGTTGATCATGCTGATCGGCATCGTCAAGAAAAACGCGATCATGATGATCGACTTCGCGCTCGAAGCCGAACGCGGCGGCGCCACACCCGAGGCGGCGATTCTCGAAGCCTGCATCGTGCGTTTCCGCCCGATCATGATGACCACGTTCGCCGCTTTATTCGGCACCTTGCCGATCGCGATGGGCGCGGAGTCGCGGCGGCCGCTCGGTCTGGCCGTGGTCGGTGGCTTGATGACTTCGCAGGTGCTCACGTTATATCTGACGCCGGTGATCTACTGTTATTTCGATCACTTGCAGACGTGGTTACGTACACGCCGCGGCCAATCGCCTGCACATGGCATAACCGCAACCGCGACAGTCATTACGCCGACGCAGGTGTAGCCGGTTCGGTTTTTTCGACGGGCGCGACGGCAGTGAAGCCCACCTCGCGCAAGGCTTCGTCCGGCAACGCGTAAGCGGTCGCGAGCATGTCGCCTTCGTGGATGATTTCGGGAAACAGCACACCCGGAATCGCCTGCACTGCGAAAATTTCCTGCACGCCGCCGGTGAACTTGAGCAGCGAAATGGTTTTGCCGGTGTCGAGATGCACGACCCACACGCCGCTCAGCCGATCGCTGTTTTCCTCGGTGATCGGAATGTCGGTGAAGGCGTTGGTTTCGCGCAGTTGCGACAGGCCGATAAACGCCACTGGGCCGACAAAATCGAGGCCGCGTGCAAACCCCGGTACGCGCGCGACGTCGGTTTTTTCGCCAGTGTGTGGATCGATCGCGACGAGCGCGCCGCGCCCGGATTCGAGTACCCACAGGCGGCCGTTGTACCAGCGCGGCGAGTGCGGCATCGATAGCCCGCGTGTAATCACTTCGCCGCTGATGCAGTCCATCAGGATGCCGCCATCGCGTTTGTTGGCGCGCCAGCCATTCGGTGTATTGGTTTCGCCGAGCGCGGTGACGTAACGTGCCTTGCCATCACGCATCGCCAGTCCGTTCAGATGACAGCGATCCTCCGGCGCGTAATGACTGACGAACGACGGTCGCCATTGCGGTGCAAAACTCGATATCGGATCGAGCTTGCACAGGCACGAGAACAGCGTGTTGATGAACCACAGTTCGCCATCCGCATCCCACGCCATTTCGTGAATGTCGATCGCGCCGGTGATGAAACCGCGTCGCGCCATGTATACCGCATCGTGACGCGGCGGATCCTGCAGACGTTTGGCGACGTCCGGCATGTTGCGAAACTCGGCGATCTCCATGCGCGCGCCGAGCACCAGTCTATTCACATCTGCGGCCATGCCCATCGGCCGGTTGAAGCTGCGGAAGTGCGTGTTGATGGTTGCGCCGTCGGGCCGCAGGATCACCAGTTTGCCGGCTTGGTAAGTAGTCACCAGCAGGCATGAATTGAGCTGCCGCAGGATGTCCGGCATGTTGGTGGTGTGCACACTGGCGAGAGCCTGCTCGATGGGAACAATCGGCTCGGCGGGCGCGGCGGCTACGGTTTCAGGAATGGAATCGACCGGATCAGTCATGCGAATTCATGGCGAGTGGAGTGCAGCTATCAGAGTGCCGCAAAAGATAACGGCGGAGCAAGTGAATGCTCCGCCGTTATTTTATTTCAGC
>JANXUW010000106.1 GCA_025351985.1 Pseudolysobacter sp. | reverse complement strand
ACGCTGATCGCGCTGAGCGAGTTGGTCAAGGATTTCGGCTGGCTGATCTTGATCGCGGTGATCGTCGCGGCGGTCAGCGGACGGCTGGCGCTGCGCCAGAAAAAAGCGCGCTACGCGTGGGATCGCATGCTACTGCGATTGCCGCTGGTCGGCAGCCTCACGCGTGCCGCCAACACCGCGCGCTGCGCGACCACGCTGAGCCTGCTCACGGCCAGCGCCGTGCCGCTGCTCGATGCGTTGAATATCGCCGCGCAAGTCGTGCCGAACCTGCCGATGCGAGAGGCGTTGAAGCGGGCGGCGATTCGCGTGCGCGAAGGCGGATCGTTTTCCAAGGCGCTCGGCGACAGCGGTTATTTTCCGCCCGTGGCATTGCGCCTGATCGCCAGCGGCGAGCGCTCCGGAGAACTCGAACGCATGCTCGAAGAAGCGGCCAAACATCAGAATCGCGAGCTCGATCGCTGGCTGTCGACGTTGACCGCGGTGCTTGGGCCGCTCGTGATTCTCGCCGTCGGCGGGCTGGTGTTGTTCATCGTGCTCGCGATATTGTTGCCGATCTTCAACTTGAATCAATTGGTGAAATGATTCGCTTCGATCAAGTCACCAAACGCTACGACTCCGGCTACGAGGCGCTGCACGATCTGAGCTTCGAAATCGAAGCCGGCGAGATGGTGTTTGTCACCGGTCATTCCGGCGCGGGGAAAAGTACGTTGCTGAAGCTGCTCGCGTTGATCGAACGGCCGACGCGCGGCAGCGTTGCGCTGGCCGGACAGAATCTCAATCAAACGCGTCGGCGCGGCATTCCGCGCGTGCGTCGCGGCATCGGCATGGTGTTCCAGGATCACCGCCTGTTGATGGATCGCAGCGTGTTCGAGAACGTCGCCATGCCGCTGTTGATCGCCGGTTTGCCGCGCGAGGAAACCGCCAAGCGCGTGCGTGCGGCGCTGGATAAAGTCGGCTTGCTCGAACGCGAAAAAGCCGCACCGATCACCTTGTCCGGCGGCGAACAACAACGCGTCGGCATCGCGCGTGCGATCGTCGCCAAACCGCCGTTGCTGATCGCCGATGAGCCGACCGGAAACCTCGATCCGAAACTGTCTACCGAGATCATGGAATTGTTCGCCGAGTTTCAACAAGTCGGCGCGACCGTGCTCGTGGCGACGCACGATCTGCATTTGATCCGGCGCATGGGCAAACGTGTGCTGGTGCTTGATCACGGTCGATTGATCGACGATTTTCGCCCGCCCGTGGTTGGCGCATGAATACGCGCAAGGCGACTGCGCCGCGCGTAAAACCGGCGCCCGTAGCACGCGGCGCCAGTCGCAGCGCCAAGCCGCGGCTCAACATGCGCGCGTGGCGCGAACACCATGCCTACAGTTTTTTTTCCAGTCTTGCGCGCATCGGCGCGCGCCCGTGGGCGACTGCACTCACGGTGCTGGTGATGGGCCTGGCATTGGCTTTGCCGCTGCTGCTTTTTCTGCTGCTACAGAATGTGCAGGGACTCAGCGCGGGCTGGCAGGAAGCGCGCGAAATCACGGTATTTCTGAAACCCGAAATCGAAGCGACCGCGGCGACGCAGTTTGCCGAAAGTTTGCGCGTGCGCAGCGATGTCGCGATCGTCAAGATTCGCACGCCGGACGAAGGTCTGGCCGAATTCCGCAGTCAGTCCGGATTTTCCGATGCGCTGAAAGTGTTGCAGGCAAATCCGTTGCCAACCGTGCTGGTAGTGACCGCGCGCGAAAATCCGCGCGAAAACATCAACGCGACGCCCGCGCTGGTCGAACAGCTCAAATCCGATGCGAAGGTGGATCTGGTGCAGTACGACGCGGCATGGCGGCAGCGGCTCGGTGCGATCCTCGCGCTCGGCGAAAGGGTGGTGCAAGTGCTGGCCGGACTACTCGCGCTCGGCACCTTGCTCGTGGTCGGCAATACCGTGCGCCTCGACATTCAAAGTCGGGCCGCCGAAATCGGCACGTTGCAGCTATTGGGCGCGAGCAAGGGTTTTGTGCGCCGGCCATTTCTGTATATTGGACTCTGGTACGGACTGCTGAGCGGTTTTGTCGCGCTGCTGCTGGTGCTCGCAGTGCAACTGGCATTGGGCGATGCACTCGCGCATTTGCTCAGCAGTTACGATAATCGTTTTGCGTTTAGCGCACTCGGCTGGATTCCGGCATCGCTGGTGCTGGTGGTGAGCGCAGCGCTTGGTTGGTTTGGCGCGTGGCTCGTAGCCAGTCGTCATCTCGCTCAAGGTCAACCCGCTTAGGCAAGCATGTCGACAGCTACGCTCAATTCCAGCTACCTCACGGCGGCCGCACCACGCGTCATGGTGGTGGATGGCTCCAAGGTGGTGCGCACCTTGATCCAGCAGATGCTGGTGGCGCAGATGCCGGGCGTGGTCGTGGTTACGTGCGGCAGCGGTGCCGAGGCGCAGCAGCAGATCGCGCAAGGTGCGGTCGATCTCGTGACGATGTCGTTGCGTTTGCCGGATATGGATGGCTTGGTCCTCGCGCACCACCTGCGCCATGAAGCCGGGCTTGCCTACATCCCGATCGTGGTGGTTTCCGGCGATGTGCAGCAGCGACTGGAACGACGCGAGTTTTCCGACGATGTCACCGATTATTTCGACAAGGCTCTCGGCTTTCAGGCGTTGACCGAGTTCATTCGCGGTTATGTGCAACCGAAAACCAAAGTCTCCGGCGACGTGTTGTACGTCGAGGACAGCCGCGTCGTGGCGCTGGCGGTCAGGCGCATGCTCGAAAAACACGGCCTGCGTGTGCACCACGTCACGAGCGCGGAGAGCGCGGTCGACTGGCTGGAAACCGCGCGCAGCGAGCGTCCGGCGCCCGGCGTCGATATCGTGCTGACTGATGTCAATCTGCTCGGCGCGATGACCGGCGGAGAGCTGCTCACGTTGATTCGCACGCGCTTCGACTATGCCAAAGGCATGTTGCCGGTGCTGGTGATGACCGGTGACGACAATCCGCAAGCGCACGCCATCCTGATTCGTGCCGGCGCGAACGATCTGGTGGTGAAGCCGATCGAGGAGCAGCGCCTGCTTACCAAACTGTTGTTCCAGATGCGTGTGTCGCAGCATCTCCGCGCGAAGGTCTGAGCGCATGTATTTATCGAATTGCCCGCCATGACCGATCCGCGACTGAAACTTGAAGCGTCATGGAAAACGCGTGTCGGCGACTGGTTCGAGCGACCGGAAATGCGTGCCCTGCGTGAGTTTCTGCTGGCCGAAAAAAATGCCGGAAAAACCATCTATCCGCCGAGCTCGCGCATTTTTGCGGCACTGGATACAACACCGTTCGAGCAGGTCAAGGTAGTCATTCTCGGACAAGATCCGTATCACGGCCCGGGCCAGGCGCACGGCTTGTGTTTCTCGGTTTTGCCCGGTGTCGCGGCGCCGCCTTCGCTGGTGAATATTTTCGCTGAGATCACGCGCGATCTCGGCCTCCCGCGGCCGCCGCACGGCTGCCTGATTCCGTGGGCGCAACAAGGCGTTTTGCTGCTCAATGCGGTACTCACGGTCGAGCGTGGCAATGCCAATTCGCATCAGGGCAAAGGCTGGGAAGGATTTACCGATCACGTCATCGAAAGCCTGAATCGCGAACGCGAAGGATTGGTTTTCATGCTGTGGGGATCGTATGCGCAGGCCAAAGGAAAATTGATCGATACACGTCGCCATCTGGTTTTGAAAGCGCCGCATCCGTCGCCGCTCTCGGCGCATCGCGGTTTCATCGGCTGCGGACATTTTTCGAAGGCGAACGAGCGTCTGCGCGACAGCGGCAGCGATGAAATCGATTGGTCTTTGCCCGCTGCGACCTCGATCGCCTTGAGTTGATTTCTCACCATCTGCGCGCTGGTGTCCGGTCAAGTCGTGTACGCACCCGAACGGAACTTGCTCGGCGTAGCACCGGCGGATTTGCGCATGAGTCGCCGCAACGCCGTGGCATCCTCATAACCGACTTGCGCTGCGACTTGCTCGATCGTCATCCGACTCGTCTCGATCAACATGCGCGCTCTGTTCAACCTCACGCTTTGCACGAGCGCCAGCGCACCCAAGCCAGTCGCCGCGCGCACATGCCTGGCGAACGTCCTGAGTGACATCGCGAATTCGTCGGCCAGTGCCGCCACGCTGGGCGGATTGGGCAGCGAAGATTCGATACGCCGCGTCAACCGACTCACCAGCGCACTGCCATTGGACAGCATCGACGGCACAACGAACGGCGCCTGCGCCTGACGGCCGTCGATCAAAAGCACTTTGCCAACGACATCGGCGAGTGCGGTGCCGAATCGCGTGCGCAGCAGATGGAGCATTAGATCCGCCTGGGCAAATGCGGCGCCGGCGGTACTCACGGGCCCATCGGCACACACCATGCGGTCCGCATCGACAACGCAGTTCGGTTCGATGCGCCGCAGCTCTGGTGCGAGCCACCATGACGTAGTGACACGTCGTCCCCGCAGCAAACCTGCAGCCTGAAGCAGGAACACCGACGAACACGATGCGGCAACCCTGCCGCCCCGTGCGCCATGTCGCCGAATCGCGTCGATCGCGCGGATCGCCTCGTCGCCTTCAAGGCGACCAGGCATGGCCGTCGCGCTTTCCACGCCGATGCCCGGAATGATCCAGGTCGAGGAGTCGGAACGTGAGCGTCGGGGCATCGCGACGGTCGCAGCCTGCAGGCCGCCGCTCATCGTCACGCCGCCACCGTCTAGCGATATCACGCGCCACTTTGGCAGTGGCATCTTGACCCGAGACGCAAGGACCGCCGCGGCGTTCAAAACGTCCAGCGTGACCGCGACGCTGCTGGCGAACGCTCCCGGGAGAATCAGAACAGTAAAATCGTACATGGCAGAAAACGCCTGATAAATGTCTAAACTGACGCTGGCAGTCTAGCCCTACATCCGTTGCAATGACACAACGCAACCGAGCAGGATCGCACCATGCCGAATATTCTCGTCACCATCCCGAAAGGCGCCTTTCCGCACGGTGCTCGCGCCGCGCTCGTTCGCCGCATCACTGATGCCGCCGCCGAGGCCGAGCAAATGCCAGCAGACCCGAGGAAGCAGTTCCTGTGCTGGGTCGTCGTCAACGAAGCAGAGCACGGAGATTGGGCCTGCGGGGGTGTCGATATGACCGCACAGGTGCTGCCCTGCATCGCGATGGTCTACGTGCCGGCCGGCGTGCTCGATGAGGCGTCTCGGGCCAGATATGCGCAACTGATGCACGACGCCTTCAAGCAATCGCTTCCCGCCGAGGAAAAGCGGCGGGTCGTTACCTCGATAGTGCTGCATGACGTCGCCGATGGCACGTGGGCGGGCAACGGCATTATCTGGAAGCTACCGGAGCTCGCAAAAGCATCCGGGTACGCCCACCTTCAGCACCTCATCGAAGCAGCGTGATGGTCATGAAAATCCGGGACATCGCCACGCAACAACGCAGCATGACCGAGGACGATCGGCTTGAGGACTTCGAGCGCCGTGAAATCACGCTTGATGGCGTGACGAAGATCGTGCACGTCGCCGGATCGGGACCTGCCGTGATCGTCATGACCGAGATGCCGGGCATCAGTCCGCACGTCGCGCGTTTCAGCCGATGGGTGCGCGATGCCGGCTTGACGGTCTACATGCCATCACTGTTCGGTCGCGATGGCGCTGTAGCGAGTGCGGCCGAGGGCGCGGATGTCTTTCGGCGAGCCTGTGTCAGCGCCGAGTTCCGCGCGTTCGCTGGCAATGCATCGAGCCCTGTCACCCAGTGGCTCAGAGCATTGGCGCGATTGTCACACGAGGAGTGTGGTGGCCCTGGTGTCGGCGCCATCGGCATGTGCTGGACCGGCAACTTTGCCCTCTCGATGATGCTTGAGCCCGCGATGCTGGCCCCCGTCGTGTGCCAACCGTCGCTGCCGCTCGATAACCCTGGTGGCATCGAGATATCTGCCGACGACATGACGCGTGTCCGTCAGCGACTCGATCGCGATAACCTCACGGTGTTGGCCTATCGATTTGAAGGCGACACGTTCTGCAAGGCGCAGCGATTTGCCGCCTACGCCGAGGCGCTCGGCGATCGCTTCGTCGCGCGCGTGCTTCCGGACTGTGCCGCCAACCGGGACACCCCGCCATTCTTCGCGCAACACGTAACCTGCCCCCACAGCGTCGTGACTGCGCATCTGATCGACGCAGCCGGCGAGCCAACTCTGGCGGCCCGTGATGAAATCCTGTCGTTTTTTGTTCAGCGCCTCGTCTTGTAACCGATAGGAGTCGAGTCAAGTGGCGTTTGCTCCGCTCACCGCAAGCGAGACAGGAACAACATGGAAAAAGTGGCATTGATCACCGGCGGTAGCAGAGGAATTGGCGCGGCCACGGCGATGCGATTGGCGTCGCTTGGATACAATGTATGCGTCAACTATCGGCGCGATGAAAACGCCGCCTTGCAGGTTGTCGCCGATATCTCTGCGCTGGGTCGCCGGGCCATCGCCGTGCGGGCCGATGTATCGAAGGAATCGGACGTCATCGACTTGTTCACGCAGGTCGACGAACGCCTCGGTAACGTCTGTGCACTGGTCAACAATGCAGGCGTTCTGTTGCCCACGAGCCGCGTCGAAGACATGACGGCAGACCGGATCAATTTAATTCTGGCGACAAACGTCACCGGCTATTTTCTGTGCAGCCGGGAAGCCATCAAGCGCATGTCGACGCGACGAGGCGGTCGCGGCGGTTCCATCGTCAACGTATCTTCGGCTGCTTCCCGATTGGGGTCGCCCAATGAATATGTCGACTATGCTGCATCGAAAGGCGCCGTCGACACCCTCACCAGAGGACTCTCTCTGGAGCTGGCCGCAGAAGGCATCCGCGTGAACTGCGTTCGGCCTGGCTTCATCCACACCCAGATGCATGCCGATGGTGGCGAGGCAAATCGCGTGGATAGAATAAAAGACACCATCCCGTTGAAGAGAGGCGGCGAACCGGACGAAGTGGCTTCGGCCATTGCATTTCTCTTGGGTGCGGATGCGTCTTACATCACCGGTGCATTCATCGATCTGGCGGGCGGTAAATGATTGGCGGAATCTCCTGCCACTTCATCACATCCATAAGGCTGCCCTGGATCGCAAGGGCGCCATGAACCTGGGTCGGCATGGTCGACAAGATCACGCCGATGGG